>JAYGEJ010000139.1:0-6020 GCA_046582425.1 Alphaproteobacteria bacterium | reverse complement strand
ATCTGTCGGTTTAGAATCTAAATATAATGCTATGGTTTTAGGTTTAAGGGATTATGTAAATAAAAATAAATTTAAAGGAGTCCTTTTAGGTTTATCTGGTGGGATAGATTCAGCTTTAGCTGTCGCTATAGCTGTAGATGCATTAGGAAGCGATAAAGTTAGAGGTATTAGAATGCCATCTAAATATTCTTCTGATGGCTCTTTAAAGGATGCAGAAGAGTCCGGAAGGTTACTAAAAATTAAAATTGATACTTTAAATATTGAAAAAATTAATGAAACTTATTTAGGTGATTTAAAAGATCTTTTTATTGGTTTAGATAAAGATACAACTGAAGAGAATATTCAGTCTAGAATAAGAGGGGTTATTCTTATGGCAATTTCAAACAAGTTTGGGGAGATGCTTATATCTACAGGTAATAAAAGTGAAATTAGTGTTGGTTATACTACTATATACGGTGATATGAATGGGGGCTTCTGTGCTTTAAAGGATGCATATAAAACTGATGTTTATAATTTATCTAAATGGAGGAATGAAAATTATAATGATCTATTCTTAGGTCCGCATGGTATGGCAATTCCTCTAAATAGTATTCATAAAGAGCCATCTGCTGAACTTGATTTCAATCAAAGAGATCAAGATAGTTTGCCTGATTATAAGATATTAGATGAAATATTAATCAAAATAATTGAGGAAGAGGCTCCTTTAGAGTCTATTATTTCAATGGGATATGATAGTAAACTTGTACGTAAAATTTATAGATTGCTACTACTTTCAGAGTATAAAAGAAGACAGTCAGCCCCTGGTGTTAAACTTACAGCTCGTTCTTTTGGAAAAGAGAGAAGATATCCAATTACCAATGCTTTTTTAAATGATGTATAAATTTTTTATAAATAAATGAAATTATTAGCCCCATGTATAATCTTAGTAGAACCACAACTAGGCGAAAATATAGGGGCCTCTTGCAGAGCTATGTTAAATTTTGGTGTATCTGACTTAAGGTTAGTTAATCCAAGAGATGGATGGCCCAATATTAAAGCAAATGCGATGGCTGCTGGCGCTTTAGAAGATAAAACTTTTAATGTTACTGTATATAAAGATATTAAAGAAGCTACTTATGATGTTTCATATTTACTTGCGACAACTGCAAGAATAAGAGATATGAATAAGCCAGTCTTTAATTCTAAAGAAGGTATAGATAAACTTATAATTGCTCATAACCAAGGTCTAAAAGCTGGTATTATTTTTGGTGGTGAAAAATCAGGTCTTAATAATGAAGATTTAGTTAAAGCTGATGCTTTAATTAATATTGAGAATAATCAGAATTTTAGCTCAATTAATTTGTCTATGTCTGTATTATTAATTTGTTATGAATGGTTTTTTAATACTATAAAACTTGATAAAAAAACAGATATTCCAATAAAAAATGAAAAAGTTATGGCTAATAAAAGTGAATTAAATTACTTTATTGATAGATTAGTTTCTATATTAGATAGTACTAATTTTTTTACTCCTAATGAAAAAAGAAAAGTAATGATTAATAATATAGAAGCAATTTTTACAAGAAATAATTTAACATTACAGGAATTGAATACTTTACATGGAATAATATCTAGTATTATTCGAAGTTAAATAAAGATAGGGTTGACAGTATATAATTCAGCTGTATAGTTCCCTAGAATTATTTATATTCATTTCGTTACATAATAGAAAGTATTAATAATGAGTAAGAGAAGCGAGCCACACTATAAAATTGACAGAAGATTAGGTTGTAATTTATGGGGTAGACCAAAAAGTCCATTTAATAAGAGAGAGTATGGTCCTGGACAACATGGTCAACGAAGAGGTAAGCTATCAGATTTTGGTATTCAGCTAAGAGCTAAACAAAAACTAAAAGGTTACTATGGTAATTTATCAGAGAAACAATTTAGAAATTATTATAAGAGTGCAGCTTCTTTAAGAGGAGACACTGGTGAACAATTAGTAGGTTTATTAGAACGAAGATTAGATGCAGTAGTTTATAGACTTAACCTTGTTCCAACTATCTTTTCAGCAAGACAGTTAATTAATCACGGTCATGTAAGAGTTAACGGTAAAAGAGTAAATATTAGGTCTTATATGTGTTCTGTCGGAGATGTTATTTCAATAAGAGATGCATCAAAGGAACATCCATTAGTTGTTGAGGCATCTCAAGGACAAAGCAGAGAGGTTCCTGATTATATAAGTCCAAACTTGGATAAGTTAGAAGGAACTTTTAATAGAATTCCAGTTTTGGCAGATATACCTTATCCAGTTGAAATGGAACCTAATTTAGTTGTCGAGTACTATTCAAGATAATTAAAAAATTATTTATTAAATAATTCTTGAAGCTCTCCATTTTCGTACATTTCTTTAACAATATCGCAACCGCCTATAAATTCACCTTTTACATATAATTGAGGAATAGTAGGCCAGTCACTAAATGACTTAATACCATCTCTTAATGTAGGTTCGGATAGAACGTCTACACCTTTAAATTCAACTCCTATATGACTCAAAACTTGAGATACCATAGAAGAGAAGCCACATTGAGGAAAAACTGGTGTACCTTTCATAAACAATACTACGTCATTTGAGCTGATTTCTTGTTCAATTCTACTTTTTACGCCTTCATCTAATTCTGTCATTATTATTACCTCCTATTTTTATTAATTTAATCTTCTGAGCTCGTTTTTAATGCTAAAGCATGTAATTGTTGGCCCATTTTACCTTTTAACGCTTTATAGACCATTTGATGTTGTTGAATCTTAGATTTTCCATTAAATAAAGAGGATTTTACATGTGCAGAGTAATGATCTCCATCACCTCTAAGGTCTTCTATGACAACGGTAGAATCAGGAATTGCTTCCTTAATCATAGTTTCTATTTCATTCGCGGACATAGACATTTAGCTTCCTTATTTTTAATTAAGAAAAATAATTATGAAACCAATTATTTCTTAAATTTGCTAATTTTTCAATAGAAATTTTACTATTATTGTTAATATTAAAATGTTCACCATTTATTCTACCCAATATAGAAGCATTAATTCCAATATCACTCGCTTTTTTTAAAATTTCTTCACTTTTACTAGAAATAATAATATATCTTCCTTGATCCTCTCCAAATAACCATGAATTAATATTAATATTTTTGGGAGATTTAATTTTGCATCCAATATTACTCATAATACATATTTCTGCCAAGGCAATACCAATTCCTCCATCAGATACATCTTTACATGCATCAATTAAATTTAAGTCTGCAAGGTTTAAGATAAATTTACCATGTTTTAATTCTTCATCTAAATTTATATTTGGAGGACATCCACCTTCTATGTTCTCTATTTCTCTAGCATATATTGAACATTCCAAATGTCCCTTAGTTTCACCAATAATAATTATATCCTGATTATTTATATTTTTTATAATATTAGATAATTGATTATCAGTATTTTTTATCAATCCTACGGAACCAATTTGCGGAGTAGGAGGTATACTTTTTCCTTCGGTTTCATTGTATAAGCTAACATTTCCGGCTACTACAGGCATAGAAAGTTTAGTACAAGCATCAGAAATGCCTCTTATTGAATCTACAATTTGTCCCATAACTTCCTTTTTTTCTGGATTACCAAAATTTAGACAATCAGTAATTGCTAAAGGAATTGCTCCAACTGAACATAGATTCCTATAAGATTCACATACTGCTTGCATTCCCCCAATATGAGCATTAGCATCACAATATCTTGGAGTACAATCAGTTGTAATTGCTAGAGCTTGTTTATCAATATTATGTATCTTTACCACTCCAGATTCAGATCCAGGCATTCCAATTGTATCTCCCATAACCATATGATCATATTGTTGCCATATCCATTCTCTGGAACATAAATCATGACTTCCTATTAATGTTAATAGAGCATTCTCCCAATTATCATTAACTGGTATATCTATTGGTTTGCTATTAATATTTATTTTATATGGTCTATCGTATATTAAGCCATTAGCTAGTGGTTCAAGAGGAATGCCCGCAACAGTTTTAGTATTATGTTTTAATACTATATGTTGGGTCGAAGTAACTGTACCAATTATACTAAAGTCTAATTCCCATTTTTTAAATATTTCTTCAGCTTTTTCTTCAGAACCAGGTTTAAGTACCATTAACATTCTTTCTTGGCTTTCAGAAAGCATTATTTCAAATGGCGTCATTTCAGTTTCTCTTACAGGTACTTTATCTAAATCAATTTCTATTCCATTATTGTCTTTGGCGGCCATTTCTACAGATGAAGAAGTTAATCCTGCTGCACCCATATCTTGTATACCTATAATACAATCTGTTTCCATTAACTCTAAACAGGCTTCTAATAGTAATTTTTCAGTAAAAGGATCCCCAACTTGAACTGTTGGCCTTTTACTTTCTGAATCTGCATCAAATGATGCTGAAGCCATGGATGCTCCATGAATTCCGTCTCTACCTGTTTTTGCTCCTACATATACAACAGGACTTCCTGGTTTTCCTGCTTTTGCATAAAATATTTTATCTTTTTTTACTATTCCCACTGTCATAGCATTTACTAAAATATTTCCATTATAACCTTTATCAAATGTGCATTCTCCGCCAATAGTGGGTACTCCCATACAATTACCGTAGCCTCCTATACCTGATACTACGCCAGATAATAAATGTTTTGTTTTTGCATGTTTAGGACTTCCAAATCTTAAGCAGTTGAGATTAGCGACAGGTCTTGCACCCATAGTAAATATATCTCTCATGATACCACCTACTCCTGTAGCTGCTCCCTGATAAGGTTCAATAAATGATGGGTGATTATGACTATCCATTTTAAATACTGCAGCTAAATTATTACCAATATCAATAATTCCAGCATTCTCTCCTGGACCTTGGATTACCCATGGCGCTTCTGTAGGAAGAGTTTTGAGCCATTTTCTTGATGATTTATAAGAACAATGCTCACTCCACATAGCGGAAAATATTCCTAATTCTGTTATATTAGGATTTCTTTTCATATATTTTATAGTTTCTTTATATTCATCCTCATTAAGTCCTAATTCAATAGCTTGATCAAGCGTGGTCATAATAAATTATCCTAGTTTCTCAAAAAATTTTTTAAAAAAATTAATACCATCTTCACCACCTAAGCTTTTATCTATTGCTCTTTCTGGATGAGGCATCATACCTAAAACATTACCTTTTTCGTTAAAGATTCCCGCTATATTATTAATAGATCCATTAATATTATTTTCTTCACTAATAGTGCCAATATCTGAACAATATTGATATGCTATTCTATTATCTTTATTTAATTTCTCTATTACATCTTTATTGGCATAATAATTACCGTCATGGTGTGCTACTGGCATTGATATAACTTTATTAATATGACTTTTGTTGATCCAATTATTCTCATATTTAGATATCAAAAAGGTATATTTACAAATAAAGTTCATATTTTTATTTCTCATTAGTATTCCAGGTAAAAGCTCACATTCCGTGAGTATTTGAAATCCATTACATATACCTAATACAGGAGTACCATTTAAAGCTTTTTTAATTACTTCTTTCATAATTGGGGCTCTAGAAGCTATAGATCCTGATCTTAGATAATCACCATGAGAAAATCCACCGGGTAAAATAATTAAATTTGGGTTATCAAGCGTTGTTTCTTTATGCCAAATCATTTTAGAGTTTTGACCAGTAGTTTTTTTTATTGCTACATGTATATCTCTGTCACAATTTGACCCTGGAAATACAATTATATTTGGTTTCATAAATTATATCTTCTTAATTATCTTGAATGACTTTTACTGTATAATCTTCTATGACCATATTAGCTAGCAGGACTTTACATATTTCAATAGTTAATTTTTCTGCTTCTTCTTTACTATCTGTATCAAGATCTATATCAAAAAGTTTTCCTTGTCGTACCTTATTAATACCAGAAAACCCTAAATTATTTAATGCAGCTTCTACAGCTTTACCTTGC
>JAYGEJ010000128.1:0-2446 GCA_046582425.1 Alphaproteobacteria bacterium | reverse complement strand
AATTCAGTTAAGGATAAAATATGTCGATTATGCCTGATTCTTGGATAAAAAAAATGGCTAAAGAAAATAACATGATCCAACCTTTTGCTGACGAGCAAAAAAAGAATGGTGTTATAAGTTTTGGAGTTTCATCATATGGTTATGATGCAAGAGTATCTGATGAATTTAAGGTCTTTACTAATGTTAATAATGCGTTAGTAGACCCTAAAAACTTTTCAGAAGAATCATTTATAGAAAGAAAAGCAGATAGCTGTATTATTCCTCCTAATAGCTTTGTTTTAGCCAGAACTGTAGAATATTTTAAAATTCCAAGGGATGTATTAGTAATTTGTTTAGGAAAGTCTACTTATGCTAGATGTGGTATTATTGTAAATGTGACTCCTCTAGAACCAGAATGGGAAGGGCATGTTACTCTTGAATTTTCAAATACAACTCCTTTGCCCGCCAGAGTATATGCCAATGAAGGGGCTTGTCAGTTCTTATTTTTAAAAGGGGATATTGCTTGTGATATATCATATCTTGAACGATCAGGTAAATATATGGGGCAACGTGGCGTAACTTTGCCCAAACTTTGAATGCTGAATAGTTATGGATAAAATATCAATCCTTGGTGGAAAAACACTGGAAGGAACTATCACAATTAGTGGATCTAAAAATGCTGCATTACCTATATTAGTGTCTAGTTTGTTAACTAGAGAAATATCTAATTTAGATAACGTCCCAAATTTATTAGATATTACTACTATGAAAGAATTATTAATTTCATTAGGAATAAAAATTGTTGCTAAAGAAAAATCATTATTTATAGAACCAAGTAATAATATCTCTACGCATGCAGATTATGAATTAGTCAGAAAAATGAGAGCCTCTGTTTTAGTTTTAGGGCCGTTATTAGCAAGGTTTGGTGAAGCTGAGGTTTCTTTACCAGGAGGATGTGCTATAGGATCTCGACCTGTTGATATACATATTAATGCATTAAAGAAAATGGGAGCTAAATTAGAAATAAAAGATGGATATATTAAAGCTAGTGTGCCTAATAAAAAATTAGTGGGTGCAGATATTACATTTCCTAAAGTCAGTGTGGGTGCTACTGAAAATATAATAATGGCAGCTTGTTTAGCTAAAGGGAAAACTACAATAAGAAATGCTGCACTTGAACCTGAAATAGATGATTTAATAACAGTATTAAATAAAATGGGTGCTTGTGTTTATAGGGTAGATTCTAATAAAATTGAAGTTGAGGGAGTAAATAATTTAAAAGGTTTTTCTCATTCTGTTATGCCTGATAGAATTGAAGCAGGAACATATGCTATGGCTGCCGTTATAACTGCAGGAAGAATAGAATTAATAAAAGCGGAAGAAAAATATTTAAAAAATGTAGTAAAATATTTAAATAGAATAGGCGCCAAAATTGAGTCTACTAATAATGGGATAAATATTGAAGGGCCTAAAATTATTAATAATATAGATATAAAAACAGAAGTTTATCCTGGTTTTCCAACTGATTTACAAGCCCAAGCAATGGCTTTAATGACAGTTGCTGAAGGATCCTCTGTAATAGAAGAGAGTATCTTTGAGAATAGATTTATGCATATTGCTGAATTAGTTAGATTTGGAGCAAAAATAAAAAATAAAGGAGTAAAAGCTCATATAGTGGGATGTAAAGCTTTAAATGGAGCACAAGTAATGGCAACAGATTTAAGGGCTTCATCTTCTTTAATTTTAGCAGGACTAAGAGCAGAAGGAGAAACTATAATTAACCGAGTTTATCATTTAGATCGTGGATATGAAAATTTAGAAAAAAAATTATCTATGTGCGGTGCTAATATACGAAGGATATAACTAAATTTATGATTGATAGTAATTATAAGCCAATAAAACTTCGTGCTGAAGATGATAATGATTTAGAAATTCTGTCAAAGTGTTTGTTTGAGGCTATATGCTTTGATCATGAAATGAAATTTATTAAAGATAAAAATATATTTTTGTTTTCAGTAGAAAGATTCACATGGGAATCTTATGAAGGAAAAGATGAAAATTTATTTCAGGTTTTATGTATTATTCAAATACATTTTGTAGATTCATTTTTTATGGAAAATATATTAAATAAACAAAGTAAAGGTTTACATAGTTTAATCTCTATTGCATATGATAAAAATATATTAATGTTTACTTTTGATAATAAGGCAACAATTAGGTTTAATTTAAAAAAATTGAAATTATATATTGAAGATATAGGTAAGCCAATTAAACCAGCAATAGTTCCTGTAAGGAATAAAAAGTGAAAATGAGTGATAATAGATCAGAAAATATTATTATAGCAGTCCCTAAAGGTAGAATTTTGGAAGAATTAATTCCATTAATGAAAAAAGCTAATATTCTTCCTGAAAAGTCGTTTTTTGATAATAAGGATAGAAGGCTTCTTTTTTCTTCAAATATACCTTGG
>JAYGEJ010000085.1:0-4966 GCA_046582425.1 Alphaproteobacteria bacterium | reverse complement strand
TATAAGATATGTCTTTATAAATTTAATTTTTTTTAAAAAATAATTTTTTACTTTCCGGTGACTAAGATTATTTTCTTTGTTAGTATATTTGTTTTAAACTTATTGGGAGGAAACTATGGAAGTATTACTTGATCCAAGAACGGTAAATAGTAGAAAGGTATTAGCAGGGCTTAAATTATTAGGAGCTGATTATTCTATAAAAAAATATGATTATTTTCAGGCTGAGCAAAAAAGTCCTGAATTTGTAGCAATCAATCCAAATGCTGCTTTTCCAGCACTTAAGGATGGTGATTTTATTTTATGGGAATCAAATGCAATATTACAATATGCAGCTGAAAAGGTAGGTAATACTAATGCTTACCCTGTAGATCTGAGAACTAGAGCTGATATTAATCGTTGGCTATTATGGGAAAGTAGCTCTTGGTTTGGTTCATGTTATGTCTATCTTGTTGAGAACTGTGTTAAACCTTTATTAGGTGACACTACTGATGAAACTATACTTTCAAATGAAGAAGAAAATTTTCATAAATTAGCAAGCATATTAAATAATAGACTAGAGCATAGTATATACTTATGTGGAAATGAACCTACTATAGCTGATGTAGCAATTGCAGCTCCAATGCACTTGCATGCATGGGCAAAATTACCTTTAGGAGACTATCCTAATCTTATTCGATGGATGACAAAAGATGTAGAAAGTTGTAGTTGGTGGAAAGATACTCATATAGGTGAGGGTTTTACTCTTCCTGAATAATTTTTAACTTTTAAGAATGAATAAATAAACAATAAGCGAGTTTTTAGAATTATGGATAGTAACGGTTTTTTTAATTATATGTCTAAGAACTCGCGTAATTCTCTTTTTAGAAATGGCAAAGTACTTACTAAGAGAGATATTAATGGAAGTGATGCTGGTTCTTCAGGTATAGATTTAGAAAAAGAAGAAATGCAAGTTATAAATGCACGTGATCAATTTGGTGAAAAAGTAATATCTATAGATAAAAATGGTTTCGAGATTCTTCCAAATAATATTAGCCATTTAAATCTTAATTTTTTCAATAATAGAGAAATACTTGATAAATATTATATACATTGTGCTGATTTTATTAAAGATAGAACTGGTGCTAAAAATGTTTTTGCTTTTGATCATAACATTCGTTCAGCTTCTGGTAAAAAAACAAAAAAAATGATTAAAGGTGGACAACAAGTTCAAGGTCCAGCTCATATTGTTCATGGTGATTATACACTTACTAGTGCACCAGAGAGATTTCGACAGTTAGCTAAACCAGCTGGAAAAAATGATACTTTGAGATTGATACTTGGTAAAACAAATAGTTTATTAACGCAGGATTATGTTGCTGAAACACTGTTAAATGGTAGATTTGCAATTATTAATTTGTGGAGAAACATTGTTGATGACCCAGTTGAAACAAATCCTCTAGCATTGTGTGATGCTAGTACAGTCTCTCCTGAAGATTTAGTAGTTTTTGAAATTCATTATGCTGATAGAATAGGTGAAAATTATTTTGCTAAGCATAATAAAAAACATAAGTGGTATTATTTTAATAAAATTACTAAAGATGAGGCATTACTTATAAAGCAATGGGATAGTCATGGTTCTATTGCAAAATCTAATGGCAAATTATCCGATAATGAATCAATAAATAATCCTTGTACTTTTAGCTTTCATAGTGCATTTGAAGACCCTTCTACTAGAGAAGATGCACCAGATCGCTGGAGCATGGAAGTTAGATGTATTGTAATATATTAAAAGGAGAATTACATGATAGATGTAAATGGAAAAGTAGTTATGATTTCTGGCGCAAATCGTGGAATAGGTTTAGCGATTGCTCGAAGTTTATATAAGGCAGGTTATTCACTAAGTTTAGGTTCTAGAAATATTTCTTCATTAAAAGATATTATTGAAAATTCTAGTGATGACAGAATACTAAACTGTCATTTTGATGCGATGGATAAAAGTACTCATAAGGAATGGGTTAGCAATACTATAGATAAATTTAATAAAATTGATTGCCTCATTAATAATGCAGGAATTGTTGAATCAGTTTCTGTGGAGGATGAGGAAGATAATGAAGACGCTTTGGATAGAATGTGGACAGTAAATGTAAAGGCTCCTTTATCTTTAACTAGACTAACATTACCATATCTCAAAAAATCTGGATCTGGACGTGTTGTTAATGTTGCATCTCTAGCCGGTAAAGCTGTATACGGAAGTTCTGTTGGTTATTCTATGACAAAATTTGCTGCAGTAGCATTATCGCATGCAACAAGACACGGAGGCTGGAATCATGGAGTAAGATGTACTGCACTTTGTCCTGGTTATGTAGCTACAGATATGACAAGTGAAGTAGAAAGTGTGTCTATTGATAGTATGATTTCACCTGATGATTTAGCTGAATTAGTTAAGACTGTTATTTCTTTATCAAATACCGCCTCTGTAGCTGAACTAATAGTAAATTGCCGTCCGGATATAGTTGCATAATTAATGTGTCTTATAATAATTAATATATTTGAGATATATAAATGATTGTATATTTTAAATTATAAAGTTAATTTATTTTATATTTATTAGGGCCCTTAGCTCAGTTGGTAGAGCAGCTGACTCTTAATCAGCTTGTCGCAGGTTCGAATCCTGCAGGGCTCACCATTATATATTTATCCTGCAGTCCAACCACCATCAATCATTAAAGCAGAACCAGTAATCATTTTAGAAGCGTCAGATGATAAAAAAACTACAGCACCCATAATATCAGAAACTTCCCCAATACTATTAAGTTTTATATTACTCTCTATCCACTTTTTTATTTCTTTGTTTTCAAAACTATTTTTAGTTAAATTAGTTTTAATAAATGTTGGACATATAGTATTAACTCTAATACCAAATTTACCCCATTCTATTGCCATAGATTTAGTAAAACCTTCTATAGCATGCTTTGAAGCTGCATATACTGCTCTATCAATTCCTCCAACATGTCCCATTTGAGATGAAATATTTATTAATGAACCAGATTTATTATGTGAAATTAATCTATTTGCGATGGTCTGTGTTATAAAATATGCAAATTTTGTATTAATATTCATAACGTGATCATAATCATTTAGATTTGTATTTGATGATTTAGAATGTTTAGCAATACCTATACTGTTAACTAAAATATCAAACGGAGCTTTTTGGTCTATTTTTTCTTTTATAGAATTTACGTTATTTGCATCTATAATTAATTTATCTGCTTTTAACCCTTTTTTTTTAAATGCTAAAATTACTTCATCTAACTTATCATTATTTTTACCTGCTATAGTTACATCTGCGCCTGCTTCAGATAGTGCCACAGCACAGCCAAGACCTATACTTCCATACGCACCTGTCACAAGAGCTTTGCGGTTATTAAGTTTAAATGAAGGAGTAGAGGGTATATTTATCATTTAGTCGGCAGCTTTTCCATATGGAATATTCCGTCCTCCATAGCGTCTAATTCTAATATTTGCTTGTTCAGCATGACCAACAAATGACTCTAACATAGAAAGTCTTGAGCAATATTCTCCTATTTTTACTGCTGCCTCATCAGAAGTAATTTTTTGATAGCTGTGCGTTTTAAGAAATTTACCAACCCAAAGGCCACCAGTGTAACGTCCTGCTCTTTTTGTAGGTAACGTATGATTAGTTCCAATTACTTTATCTCCATTAGAAACATTAGTTCTTGGCCCTAAAAATAATGCTCCATAAGAATGCATATTATCTAAAAACCAATCATCTTTTGAGGTCATAACTTGAACATGTTCTGATGAAATATTATTAGCAACTTTTAACATCTCTTCGTATGTTTCACATAAAATAACTTCGCCATAATCTTTCCAACTAATGGATGCTGTTTCAGCAGTTGGTAAAATAGTTAGAATTCTTTCTATCTCTTCTATAGTATTTTTTGCAAGTTTTTCATCGTTAGTTATTAAAATTGCAGGAGAATTATAGCCGTGTTCTGCTTGTCCAAGTAAATCTGTAGCACAGAGTTCAGCGTCAACAGTTTTATCTGCTATTACCATTGTTTCTGTCGGACCTGCAAACAAATCAATTCCTACCTCACCAAATAATTGTCTTTTAGCTTCCGCAACGAATGCATTGCCAGGGCCCACTAGCATATCTACAGGAGATATTGTATCAGTTCCTAATGCCATAGCACCTACAGCCTGTATACCTCCTAATATATATATTTCATGTGCTCCACCTAAATGCATAGCTGCAATTACAGCAGGATTAGGTTTGCCCTGAAAAGGTGGCGTTGAGGCAATAATTCTTGGAACTTTTGCTACATTAGCAGTAACGATTGACATATGAGCAGAAGCTACCATAGGAAACTTTCCGCCAGGAACATAACAACCTACAGACTGAACTGGAATATTTTTGTGACCTAAAATTATGCCAGGCATTGTTTCTATTTCAATATCTTTCATTGAGTCTCGTTGCGCTTGAGCAAAATTTCTAATTTGTTCTTGAGCAAATTTTATATCTTCTAGGTCTCTAGCAGGAACTTTATCTATTAAATCATTAATTTCAGACAAACTAAGCTTAAAGGATTTTGGTGAATAATTATCAAACTTTTCTGAAAGCTTTCTTACCGCTTTATCTCCGCCTTCTTTTATCATCTTTAAAGTTTTTTTGACTGTTTCACTAACACTTGCATCTTCCAGTGCTTTATCACTATCATTTTTCCCTTTTTTCAAATATTTTATAGTCATAATGTTTCCTTAATTTATTAATAGTAACTTACGTAATCGTCTTTATTAGGCCTAGTTCTCTCTTTTGGATCTTTATTTTTTGAGCCAATATATATAAATCCTGCAATTTTATCTTTCACAGGATCTCCTCCTAATTCTTTAATAATATTTTTATTATAGGCATACCATTCTGTTACCCATTGTGCAGCATAGCCTAATGCTTGAGCAGCATATA
>JAYGEJ010000060.1:0-2839 GCA_046582425.1 Alphaproteobacteria bacterium | reverse complement strand
AGCGTCAATATTATAAGATTTATTTATTGTAGTTATACTATTTTGATTAATATAATTAATTTTGTCAGTGATAAGATTAACATTTTCTTTTTTTAACATTTTAAACCAATTATTATCCATTAGCATCCTTTTTCCATATGGTGGATAATCAGGTATAACCTTATCTAAAAGTTCTTTGTCCTCGCCTATTAATGATTCAATATGCTTAATCATGTTTATTCTAAAGCGTTCATTTGTATGATTAATAGATCTTTCAGGGAAATGCCAATCAGGATCCTTACATAAGGATTCATGAATTCCATCACAAAATCCCCAGAATAGTTGTAAACGATACCATCTTGCATAATATGGAATATTTTCCAATACCCATTTTTTACCATTAGATAATTTTCGATGATAATTTGGGTTAGTTATTATCCAGTGAGGGGTTCTTTGAAAAACAATTAACTTTTTCGCTATTTTTGCTAGTTCAGGTGCCACTTGCATTCCACTTGCACCCGTTCCAATTAAAGCTATCACTTTATTATTGAAGTTATAATTTACATCCCATTTAGCTGTATGAATAAGAGGTTTATTAAAAGTTTCAATACCACTAATATCAGGAAAAGAAGGTTTATTTAATTGTCCTACAGCGCTAATAACAATATTTGATTCTAAAGTAGTTTTATTTCCCTTAAATATTATTAAAGTTTTCCATTTTTTTAAACTTTCATCATACTGAATACTTTCTACTGTAGTATTAAATTTTATATGCTTAATTAAATCAAATTTATTAACGCAATATTGTAAATATTTATAGATAGAATCTCTTTTAGAATAAAATTCTTTCCATTCAAATGATGGCTCAAATGAGTATGCATATACATGGTTTGGGGTATCTACTCCACAACCAGGATAATTATTTTCATACCATGTTCCACCAATTGAATCATTTTTTTCAATAATAGTGAATGGAATATTAGCTTTTGAAAGTTTTATACCAGCTAATATTCCACATAAACCACTACCTACTATTATTACTTTAGGTTTATTTTTATGCTTTTTAATATTATCTATAAAATGATCTCTTGCTGATAAAATATCAAAATTCAGCTCTTCTTTCATCATTGGTATATATTCTTTAGGTACTTCTGAACCAACACCAACAGTCATTAATTGTGATAGATATTCATCTTTTATTGTATTAAATTTATTTAACTTGTTGTTTTTATTTGTAATTTTTAATAATGCTTTTACTAAATTACTCCTTATTTCTAAAGATATATATTCTGGAACATTAACTGCGTAATCAAATGCTCCTTTAACATATGGTTTTATTTTATCTAAATAAGATAGATCAGATGTTATATAAGTTAATACAAGTGTAAGAGTTGCTATATCAGCATCTTTCATTGTTTCTATTATTTGTTCTGGATGCTGGAGAGCATCATACAAATTTAATTTCATTTACATTCCAATAAATAAATATTTTCTTTAAATTATTATAATACTTCATTACAATCACATTTTAAATTAATTTTAATATAGGATTTATTAAACCTTGGAAAACTTACCACTTAAAGGAATAAAAGTTATTGATGCAGCAAGTTTTATAGCTGCCCCTTTAGTAAGTGCACTTATGTCAGATTACGGTGCTGAAGTAATTAAAATTGAGCCTCTTACGGGTGATACATATAGAGAGGCCGTAATTGGAGGACATGTTTGGCCAGAAAGTGAAATTGACTGGGCTTTTATTCTAGAAAACAGAAATAAACGGAGTCTGTCTATTGATCTCAAATCAAAGGAAGGACAATTAATTTTAAAAAAGTTATTAAAAGATACCGATGTATTTGTTACTAATTTGCCTAAAACACCAAGAGAAAAACTAAGGTTAACTAATTCAATAATAAGAAAAATTAATCCTAGAATAATATATGCTTCTTTAACCGGTTATGGTGAAAATGGGCCAGACTCGAATAGAACTGCCTTAGACTCTACAGCATATTTTGCAAGATCTGGCTTAATGGATTGGTCTAAAACTAATAACCCAGAGGGCATTCCTCCTTTTCCAATACCAGGCGGAGGAGACCATCCGACAGGGTTATCACTATTTACGTCAATATTGCTAGGATTGATGAACCGAGAAAAGACTGGTTTAGGAACTTCTGTAAGTACTTCGTTGTTAGCTAACGGTATATGGTCAAACGCTATGCTAATTCAAGCCATTTTATCAGGGCATGAACCAATAGATACATTTCATTGGGATACATTAAGTGCTATGAGAAATATTTATACTCTAAAAGATCAGACATTATTTTTTATGCTTCTCACAAATGAAGAAAAACATTGGGATCCATTTATTCAAAGTTTTAAATTAGAGTTTTTAAAAAATAACATTAAGTTTAATACAAAAGATAATCGACAATTAAATAAAAAAGAATTAAAAAAGATAATACAGAATAGTTTCTCCCAATATTCTTATGAAGAAGTTAGAGAAAAACTTATTAGCGTTGGTATAGTTTTTACTAAGATAATGAAAACAGAAAATACCGTTAGTGATCCTCAGACAAGTTTAAATAATATGTTTATGAATATTAAAGGTGAGCAAATTACAGATCTAAAAGTTGTTTCACCTCCGCTCAATATTGAAAATGCTCCTAGAAAAAATGCAACAAAAGCACCAAAATTAGGTGAACACAATATAGAAATTTTAAAAGAATTGGGTTATACAATGGAAGAAATTAAAATTTTGCAAAATAACAAAACTATTTTATAAACATAACCCTAAGTAGAATATCATATAAATAATTATGGAGATATAAATTGTATTTAACGCAAGCACTTAAAAGAGCTGTTCAAA
>JAYGEJ010000010.1:0-3720 GCA_046582425.1 Alphaproteobacteria bacterium | reverse complement strand
GATAACTTAGTACAAAGATTTGAAGATCCGACTAATCTTGCAATGCTTGGGTTGATGGTAACTGTTGGAGCTACTTTATTACAGATGGTAAGAGGCAATTAAATAATTTAAATTATTCCGCTGTAATAATAATAAAGAGACAGGCCAACAGAGACTATAAAAATTAAAACTCTTCCGTTATTGACCCACCAGTTAAAAGGATATTTGTTACCTTTTTTTCTAAAAAAATTTGTTATAAAAAAACCTAATGATCCTATAACAAGTGCATTTAAAAATATTGATAGTGTAAGTAAAAATAAAGTTCTTATGTAGTCCATAATCCTAAATTATATCCAAATCTCCATTAATATCGTCAATTAAATCGCCTAATGCATTTACTTGAATAATTTTATCTGCAGAACCTCTTTTGCCTTTCTTTTCATAAGCAACTAATTTTTCATATTCTTTTATAGTTTGCTTTCTGCACCATAAATAATAATTAACATAATTTGAGTAATCACTAGAATTGATTTCATTTTTTTTGGGAATATAATGATTTATGAATTCTTCTTCTTTAATATTTAATATATCAACTGAAACCAATCTGTAGCAGTTATATATACTTAAATTTAATATTTCTACACAAAAAAATCTTAATACATCAATCTCTATATACTTTGTTTTAACAAATTCTTTTTTGCTTAATGAATCAGGCATTGGGATAATATTTTTTATATTTTTTTTAAAATCTATAATTGAAAATTGATTTAATTCTCTAGTTAAATTATCCAAGTAAACTCTTATTTTATTTGAGTAATTTGTAGCATCTAAAATATAACCTTCAATTCTGCTGTTGCCATTTATAAATTCAATATCTGAGATTTTAAGCGGCTTAAAAAAAAGCTTATTTAGAATATTTTTAAAAGTACCTTGGTAATAGTTATTATTTTTTTCAAGTATGTACCAAGGTTTAGAATTTAAAATATGATTCTTTAGGTTTATAAACATTAAAGAAATTTTTTTATCAATAAAAATTTTTGAGCATGTATCAAGTCCCGCAATTAAGAAAAGCCATGAGTCCTGAAACTTATCAAATGGAATTTTGCTTTTATTGTCTTTTTCTAAATTGTTAATTATTAGTTCGATCCATTTATTATGAAAGTAAATTAAATGCCTTAATTTTAGCTTTGTATTATTACCTGACTCTAATGCTTTAGATAGTTTATTAAGATAAGCTATTCTTTCTTTTGGCAAATTATAAAAATCTAATTTATCTAAATTTAATAACTTCGTTTCATTATCTGGTAATGATTTCTCATAAAGATTAATATCTTTATTTGAAGATAATAATCTACTTGCTTTCGGCGAAAGCTTATTAAATTCTAATAATTCTGATTCTCTAAAATATTCTTTACCCCAATTAATAATTTCTTGAATATCTGAAGATGGCATCAAATTAATTTTTTTTGCTATTTCACTATGGCTTAAACCATCATTTTCATATTTTATTATTTTTTTATAAGTAGTAATTTTTTTTAATATACTTATTTCTTTTGAGTCTTTTTTCATATAAATATAAATAATACTTTGATAGAATCTTACTATGGATTTTAATATTAAAAGTATTAAAGAATTATTTAGGGATAAATCTAGGGATAATTTTTATAAAAATTTATTAGATATTGGTATTGATTGCACTCTGGCTAAAAGGGGAATCAATGAAGAAAAATTATTTAACCCTTGGCATAGAAGAAGTTTAGGTATAATTAATATCAATGACAATTTCCCCATTAAATATATAAACATTATTAAGCAAGATAGGGGTAAAAATAATCCACCAAGATGGTGGTATTTTTTTGCCATTCCTTCTTACGATGAAATTAATAAAGAAGATAATATTGAAGTTAAATCAAAAAGAATAAAATCAACTCCAGTTATAGGTAAGGTTGAGTCAATTAAGTGGGAATCGAATGCAAATTCTAAAAAAATATCTGACATTTTTTCTGAGGATGAGGAAATAAACTATCTTTCTATGGATCTAGGAAATATTAAGGTTCAGAGTCTTCATGATAATTTTTCGGGATTTTCAATTGAACTTGAATTCAAAAGAAGAAATAAAAATATAAATAAGAAAAACTGGGAATCTTTAAATAAGATTGCAAATTTATGCATTAACCATAAAGCTTAATCTTCTATGTTGCCTTTTTCCATGTCATGTACCAAGGAGCTGCATCTAATAATAGATACTTCAGATTTATGCCCCTCACAAAAAATAATAAGATTTTCATAGACAATATAGTCTCCATATTTTGGTGAACTTTTACTCCCAATTGCTGCACCAATGGACCCCCCGTCAGTAGGAGTAGATATGGTTCTTCTATCTTTAATCCCTTCTTTCCATGAGGCATCTTTTTTTGTGATAATTGCATCTTCACCTGTTGCTTCATCAGCATAAAATTTACCAAATTCTATGGCATCTTCATGGCTAGGATATATTCTTACTTCAAAGTCTTTACGTCCCTCTTCACCTACACTTTTCCACCCATAAAAGGCTTTGGTAGCTTTAGGCAAATCTTCCGTTTTATAGCTTTTATTGATTTTAAATCCTGTATCTTCAATATCTTTTTCACTAAATATAATTCCGGTATTAGTTATTTTTTCAATAAGTTTAATTTCTTGGCTGCTATCACCGCAGGCAATAATAAATAAAATTAAATATGTTGGTAAGAAAATAAATTTAATAAATTTTTGACTCATAATTTAATTATATCTTAAATCTTCTGCGTTAGATTCAGGATAGAACGATAGTTTATTTTCAAAGTTTGAAATATCCCAAATTTTCCATTTATTATTTGAAACTCCGTAAAATATTTCAAATCTAACTCTTTCAGAATCTATACATGCTTCTATTAGTCCAGCAATATCGTTGTGGCTACACCAAGTTGAAAAAAATCGATTAGAATTTTTAACTACTGGATTATTATTTTTAATTACTGAACCAATCCTTAAACATGCTACTTCAATTCCATATTTTTCATAATAAAATCTACCTAAGTTTTCACCATATGCCTTACTTACACCGTACAAACTATCTGGCCTAACTTCGCAATTTGGCTTAATTAATTTGTAATTACTTGAAACTTTTTCGTAGTCACCTTTTATTATTTCTTTATAAGGACTGTCATTTTCAAATAATCCGACAGCATGGTTAGAACTTGCAAATATAATTTTATTTACCCCAGATTCTTTGCATGCATTGAATACATTTAAAGTACCGTTAAAGTTATTTTTTGAAAGGCTTTCCCAATCTGCGCTTACTGAAGCATTTCCTGCTAAATGTACAACAGTATCAATATTATTTTTTTTCATAATATTTTGTAAATTTGATTGATCAGAAATATCTGTTAATTCAAAATTTTCATAATTATTTTCTTTGATATCAATTCCAAATAAGTTATATTTCTTAAATTTTTTTAATAAGATACCTCCAATTAAACCAGATGATCCTGTTACTAAAATATTTCTCATATTTGTCTCCAATTAAATATTAATACTTGAAATTATATATCAATTCTATTTGTGTTAAATTAATTTTATGACTAAATCTTTTTTATTTTTAATTTCACTTTCATTTATAATTTTTATAAACTGCCAAGAAAATTATGAAATGCTTAACTTAAAAAATTTTGAATGGAAAAATAGAGTACTAATTATTGGCGGAGATAGTTCAAAATTTAAATC
>JAYGEJ010000189.1:0-2402 GCA_046582425.1 Alphaproteobacteria bacterium | reverse complement strand
AGATGCAGAAGAAATAAATAAGAAATGGGGAAAACATTTTTGTTTAAAAGGTATTATGAGTGTAGAAGATGCTAAAAAAGCTGTAGATATTGGTGCAACAGCTATCATGGTATCCAATCATGGAGGAAGACAATTAGATGGCTCCAGGAGTCCATTCGATCAATTAGCTGAAATAGTCGATGCTGTTGGTGATAAACTTGATGTTATATGTGATGGCGGTATTCAAAGAGGGACCCATGTATTAAAAGCTCTATCAGTTGGAGCAAAATGTTGTTCCGGAGGAAAATATTATCTTTACGCTCTAGGAGGTGGAGGCCAACCTGCTGTAGAAAAAGCTTTAGGTAATTTTAAAAATGAAATCGAACGCGATATGAAACTTATGGGATGCAATAAAATATCTGATTTATGTAGAGAAAACTTAAGATATAGAAATAATTAATCTAATTTACTATGTTGAACTAAATCCCAAGCTATTTTTGCAATAGGCTTTCCTAAAGCTCCTTTTTCTTCAGCTAAGGAGGAAGAAGCATTTCCAGCTCTTCCCCTAGCTAAAACTCCTTCTAAAATAGCTACATTCCTAAACATTGAAAAAGCTATATAATAATTTGGATTTATAATATCTCTATTTACCATTTCACAATATTTTTTTACTAAATAATCTTTCGTTGGTATACCTAGTTTCACTAAATCTAAATTCTTTAAACTGAAACCAGAACGAACATCTGAGTCTTCTTCATGAAGCATTAAATTATAACCTAAGTCAGCAAGAGGATGCCCCAATGTAGATAACTCCCAATCTAATACAGCTATTACTTTAGGTTCATTTAAATCATAAATTAAGTTACCTAACCTATAATCCCCGTGAACAATTGTTGTTTCATCACTTTCAGGAATGTTTTTTGATAGCCAATCAATTAATAAAGGCATTTCTGGAATATCCTGTTGTTTAGATAACTCCCATTGCTGTGACCATCTTTTTAATTGTCTTAAAAAATAACTTCCTGGTCTTCCAAAATCTTCCAAACCAACATCTATAGGATTTACTTTGTGTAAAGAAGCTAGGGTTTCATTCATACTATCATATATTAAAGTTCTATCTTGAGAAGAATGTCCAGGTAATGTTGTGTCCTCAAATACTCTACCTTCTAAATATTCCATAATATAAAATTCTGTACCAACAACAGTCTGATCATCACAATAAAGATACATTTTGGGTACAGGAACATCAGTATTATATAAAGCTTTCTGAACTTTATATTCTCTATCTACCGCATGTGCAGAAGGTAATAATTTTCCTGGAGGTTTTTTTCTTAAAACAAATCTTTTATTATCTAAAGTTTCTACTACAAATGTTGGATTAGACTGGCCCGCGTTAAACTGGCCAACTTTAATTATTTCAGAGAAACCTTCTAATTTATCTTCTAAGTAATCATTCAGTTGTCTTATATTAAACATATGTGCTTGCTTAACAGGTATATCTTCTATACTTAGAACAAATTTATTTCTCATAAATAAGGTCCTATTAATTATGTCTTTTAAGCTCTAGCCTAGCTATTTGATTGCGATGCACTTCGTCTGGACCATCGGCTAATCTTAAAGTTCTAGATTGAGCATACATTTTAGATAAACCAAAATCATTAGAAACTCCTCCTGCTCCGTGAGCTTGAATTGCCCAATCAATAATTGTACATGCCATATTAGGAGCAGATACTTTAATCATAGCTATTTCTTTTCGAGCCTCTTTATTTCCATGCATATCCATTTTATGTGCAGCATATAAAGTCAATAATCTACATTGATCAATCATAATTCTTGACTCGGCAATTCTTTCTTGCGTTACTGATTGCTCTGCCACCGGCTTTCCAAACGCAACTCTCTCTTTTGTTCTTTTACACATTTTTTCTAACGCTACTTCTGCTACTCCAATTAACCTCATACAATGATGAATTCGGCCAGGCCCAAGACGCCCTTGCGCTATCTCAAAACCTCTTCCTTCTCCAAGTAATATATTTTTTGCAGGCACTCTAACATTTTCAAATAAAACTTCACCATGACCATGAGGAGCATCATCAAAACCAAAAACTGGCAAATGACGCAGCACTTTTACACCTTTTGAATCTGCAGGAACAACAATCATAGACTGTTGTTTGTGTCGATCTGGATTCTTTGGATCAGATTTTCCCATAAATATAAAAACTTTACATCTTGGATCATTAGCTCCCGAAGTCCACCATTTTCTTCCATTAATTACATATTCATCACCATCTCTTACGATTGATGATTCTATATTTGTTGCATCAGATGAAGCTACTGCTGGCTCAGTCATTGCAAATGCAGATCTTATTTTACCTTCTAATAAAGGAGTCATCCATTCATCTCTTACTTCTTCAGATGCATACCTC
>JAYGEJ010000123.1:0-6878 GCA_046582425.1 Alphaproteobacteria bacterium | reverse complement strand
AATGCTTACTATTTGTAGATGTTTAATGGGTAACCCTGAATTTATGATGATAGACGAACCTACCGAAGGACTTTCTCCGCAAATGGTTGAAACCGTTGCAGAACTTCTTAAAAAAATTTCTAGTAAAGGAATTTCAATTCTGTTAGTTGAGCAAAAACTAACTATTGCCCTTAGACTTGCTAGTAGAGTTTATTTAATGGGGCATGGAAAAATAGTTTTTGAGGGGACCCCTAAAGAACTAGAAAAAGATAATAAAATTAGAAAAGAATGGTTAGAAGTTTAAGAGACTACTATTACTTCATCATTGTTTTCTGACTCCTCATATAATAAAGAAACTAAGTTGTCTCTTATCGCTAAAGCAGATGACTGATTTACATAACCTTTATCCGTAATTTCATTATCATCAAATGAAGGTGGAGTTTCCATTAATATAACTTTTTTAATTTTAGTACTAGAACCAGGAAAATTTTTATTATGAAGAATTATTTTTCTAATAATTTCTTCTCTTAATAATGGATGCTTAACAATATCATTATATTCTAATTCTTTATTACCTATAAAATTCTTGCATGCCTCTATATTTGGCCAAGCTAAAAAACCTAAATAATTTTTATCATGACCAGTAACAAGTCCATCTTGAAATAATGGCGTGCATGAATTAACAACAGCTAAACGAAGGCTACCAACATCTACCCAAGTCCCTGTAAGTAGTTTAAAATTTTCAACAACTCTACCATCAAAATCTATGCCCCTACTTGGGTCATTTTCATCTACTAATCTTCCTGCATCTCCAATTAAATAATAACCTTCATCATCAAAAGCTTTTTTTGTTAAATCGTCTCTTTTTAAATACCCTGGTGTTACATTTGGACCTTTTAATCTTAATTCCATTTTATTTCCTACAGGAACCATTTTAATTTTAATTCCTGGAATTGGTAAGCCAATATTTCCTGGCTTATCTAATTTAAAATAAGTAGATGTTGCTAGAGGAGAAGTTTCAGTAGCTCCCCAACCACATACAAGTTCTAAATCTTTACCATTAGTTTCTTTTGCAAGATCTCTTATTCCGTTCCAAACCTCTGGTGGAAGAGAAGCTCCTCCATAGCCAACATAAACTAAGTTTTTAAAAAAACTTTTTCTTAATAATTCATCACCCTTTAAATATTCCAAAAGCATAGCTAGTCCGGCTGGAACAGATGTATAATATGTTGGAGATATTTTTTTTAAGTTTTCTACCGTTTTAGGAAATAAAGCTGGAACTGGTTTACCACCATCGATATACATAGTACCACCATTCCAAAATATTCCATTAAAAGAGTGATTGCCTCCCATGGTATGATTCCATGGCAACCAATCCACAATTACTGTTTCACCTAGATCTTGGGGTCTTACTTGTTGAGCCTGTTGCATATTTACACAAAGCATTTTTTGTGTATTAATTACACCCTTTGGCATACCAGTTGAACCTGACGTAAATAAATATTTTGCTACGTATTCTGGCTTAACAGAGCTGTATAATTCACTTAAATTTATTTCTATAGAAGTAGATAATACATCTTTAAATAACTCCATTTTATATTTAGAACTAGGGTTTCGCGAACATACTAAAGAAATATTATCTAAAGGAAGGTTTTCAAGAGCTTTTTCAAACATTACTCCGTCCTCTACATAAATTAATCCTGGAGACACCAATTCGAAACAATGCTTTAATTTTGCATAATCGCTACTCATTAAAGAATATGCAACTGATATGGGAGATACAGGAATTCCAGAGCATAATCCAGCAACATTAAGTAAACCATGATCCACGCTATTACCTGAAAGAATCATTATTCCTCTATTTTGATTTAAGTTACTATTTACTAAATATTGAGAAATTGAATTAATATAATTATATGCAGTTTCGTAATTTAACTCTTTCCAAGAACTATCTACTCTCTCCGCTAACCATATGTTATGTGGAAATTCATCACATGTCTTTTTGAATCTGCTATGAATATTTACCTCAGCTTCTTCAAGTTTTAATGGAGATGATAATATTAATGTTCCATCTTTTCTTTCTTCTACATTAATTTCTTGAGGAGGATATATTAACTTCATAATATGTCTCTTATTTAATTAAATACAAATTCTTAAGCAGCATTATTTAATATTTTATTTCTAGCATTTTCATATTCACTTTTTAATCTATTAACTAAGTCATAAGTTGATAATACATCTTTCACTGCACTTATTCCTTGTCCGCACCCCCAAATATCTTTCCAAGCTTTTTTCTTTTCCATGCCCTCTGGACCAAAATCCATTTTACTTGGATCACTTGTAGGTAAATTATCAGGATCGAAACCTGCATTTGCTAAAGATGGCTTTAAATAATTGCCATGGACTCCAGTAACTAAATTTGTATAAACAATATCATCAGCAGCATATTTGGTAATTGCTTCCTTATACCCATCGTTAGCATTAGCTTCTTTTGTAGCTATAAATGCAGAGCCAATATAACCAAAATCAGCACCTGCAGCCTGTGAAGCAAGAACAGCGCTTCCAGTTGCAATAGAACCAGATAAAGCTAAAGGCCCATCATACCATTCTCTAATTTCTTGAATTAATGCAAAAGGAGATGTAACTCCTGCGTGGCCCCCTGCTCCTGCTGCTACAGCTATTAAACCATCAGCTCCTTTTTCTATAGCTTTATGTGCAAAACGATTATTTATGACATCATGCAAAACTATTCCTCCATAACTATGAATTGCTTCATTTACTTCTGGTCTAGCGCCTAATGAAGTTATAACCACAGGTACTTTATATTTTATACACATTTCCATATCTTTATCTAACCGAACGTCGTTAGATTTATGAACAATTTGATTTACAGCAAATGGTGCAACAGGAATATTAGGATTCTGTAATTTAAAAGATTCTAACTCTTCTGTAATTTCAGCTAACCAATCATCTAGAACTTCTTGGGGTCTTGCATTTAAAGCTGGAAAAGACCCTAATACCCCTGCTTTACATTGCGCTATTACTAAATTTGGATTGGATATAATAAATAAAGGTGCAGCTATTACTGGAAGAGAGAAATTATTTTTATTAAGTATACTTGGTAATGTCATTACTAGAAATCCTATTTAAATTATTTTTAATTATTTTTTTTATAATATATAGTATTTTAATAAAAGTAAGGTTTTTTTATGCAGAAAGCTATTATAGCAATTGATCAAGGAACTTCATCCTCTAGAGCAGTTTTATTTGATTTAGATTTCTCAATTATCCATATAGAACAAATAAATGTAAATACTTCATATCCTAAGAATGGTTGGGTAGAACAAGATGCAAATGAAATTTGGAATAAAACTTTATCTGTTACAAAAAATATAATTTCTTTTGCTAAGGCAAAAAATATTAAGGTCATATCAATAGGTATAACTAACCAAAGAGAAACCATCATTGCTTGGAATAAAATAACTGGAGAACCATTATATAATGCTATTATTTGGCAAGACAGAAGAACAAAAGGTATATGTGATAATTTAATTAAAAATGGATTAACCAAAATAATTAATACTAAAACTGGCCTACTTATTGATCCTTATTTTTCAGCAACCAAAATTTCTTGGATACTTGAGAATATTGATAATGCAAAAAAATTATCTTTAACCGGAAAACTTGCGGTTGGAACTATAGAAACATTTCTATTGTTTAAATTAACTGAAGGAAAAAGCTTCTACACAGATGCAACAAATGCATCTAGAACTAGTTTATATAATATTCATGAAAATAAGTGGGATGATGAATTACTAGATATCTTTAAGATTCCTATAAGTATTTTACCTAGAGTCAAAGATAATATATTTGACTACGGCAAAACTAGTAAAAATATAATAAATGTTAATGTTCCAATAAATGCAATGATTGGGGATCAACAAGCAGCCGCAATAGGTCAAAACTGTATAAATCCAGGAGATATTAAAGCAACATTTGGAACAGGATGTTTTATATTATTAAATACCGGGGATAAAGCTTTAGTAAGTAAAAATAAGTTATTAAGCACAATAGCTTATAGAATAAATAAAAGCACATCATATGCACTTGAAGGATCAATATTTGTATCTGGAGCTTCTATAAAATGGTTAAAAGATGAACTTGGTATTATAAAAAATGTAAATGAAAGTCAATCATTAGCTGAAAGTATTAAAGATAATAATGGAGTATACTTTGTTCCCGCATTTACAGGACTTGGAGCTCCACATTGGAGACCTGATGCTAGAGGTACTATAGTAGGATTGATAGGTTCATCAGGTAAAGCTGAAATAGTTAGAGCAGCATTGGAAGCAGTAGCTTACCAAAGTGCAGATCTCTTTGATGCGATGGCATCAGACGGACAGAAACCAGTTGTGGTGAAAGTAGATGGTGCTATGAGTAATAATGATTGGTTAATTCAGTTTTTATCAAATATAAGTAAAACTAAAATTAAAAAATCTTATAATTCTGAAACTACATCTCAGGGAGCAGCAATATTATCTTCTATTGGTTCTGGATTACTTCCCTCTCTTAAAGAGTCTAGTAAGTTTTGGAAACTAAATAAATGTTATAATCCTATTATGCAAAATGCAGAAATAAAAAATTATAGAAATGGCTGGAACAAAGCAATAAAACGAACTATCATGTAATACTGATTTTGGTTAAGGAAATAAAACTATGTATGATCTAATAATTAAGAATGGTACAATAATAGATGGTACTGGCTCTCCTAGAAAAATGTCTGATATAGCTATTAAGAATGGCAAGATTTCTGAAATTGGAAAAATATCAGGACAGAGCAAAAGGGTAATAAACGCAGAGAATAAATTTATAACTCCGGGCTGGGTAGATATTCATACGCACTATGATGGGCAAGCTACTTGGGATCCCTATCTTACTCCGTCTTCATGGCATGGTGTAACTACATGTGTATTTGGAAATTGCGGTGTTGGGTTTGCTCCAGTAAAAAAAGGAAAAGAGAAATATTTAATAAATTTAATGGAAGGTGTAGAGGATATACCAGAAACTGTTCTGTCAGAAGGTATTGATTTCTGCTGGGAAACATTTCCTGAATATTTGAATGCACTAGAAAATTCTAATAGAATAATGGATATAGGAACTCAAGTTCCTCATTCTGCTCTTCGTTTTTTTGTAATGGGAGAGGATGGCGCAAACCATTTATATAAGCCAAATGATGAACAAATTTTTAAAATGAAAAGTTTATTAGAAGAGGCACTTTGTGCTGGTGCATTGGGTGTATCAACTTCTAGGACCACAAAACATAAGTCTGCTGATGGCAACCTCATTCCAAGTTTAAATGCTGATGATAAAGAATTAGCCGGAATAGCTGAAGCTTTAAAAAATACTAAAAAAGGTCTTTTGCAATGTAACTCAGATATGGGTCCAGGAGAAATGGAACTATTAATTCAAGCTGCTAAACACTCGGGTCAACCTTTATCAGTTCTTCTAATACAATATAATGATTTTCCAGATAGATGGAAAGATACATTAAATCATATATCTTATGCTAATAAGAGTGGAATTAAAACTACTGGTCAGGTAGGAAGTAGACCTATTGGAGTATTAATGGGTTTTAATACCAGTGTTAATCCATTTTCTAGTCATGAAGTATGGCAAAAAATTAAACATTTAAGTAATAAAGAAAGAAATAATATAATAAAAAATGATATAAATATTCGCAATAGTTTGATTAACGATGTTCCTGATAATGGTCATACAAAATGGATACAACAAACTTTTTCTTTAACTTACTTATTAAAAGAACCACTAAATTATGAACCTACGAAAGAAATGAGTATTAACTCTATTGCATCAAAATTAAATAAAAAACCATGGGAAATTATTTTAGATCACTTTACTTCGTCAGAAGATGATGAGTTTTTAATGCATACTTTTGAAAATTATACTCATAATAGTCTTGATGTTATAGCAGAAATGCTTGAATCTGAATATACAATCTGTGGTGTAGGAGATGCTGGAGCGCATGTAGCAACAATTTGTGATGCAAGTTATCCTACTTTTATGGTTCCATTTTGGTCACGAGATAGAAAAAGAGGCAAATTATTAAATTTAGAATATCTAGTATCTAAACAAACTTTAAAAACGGCCCAAACTTATGGACTAATGGACAGAGGTGCCTTAATCGAAGGAATGCGGGCTGATATAAATATTATAGATTACGATAATATTGGTTTAACAAAACCATGTTTGACATATGATTTACCTGCAGGCGGTAAAAGACTTATTCAAAAATCTAAAGGATATGATCATACATTTGTAAAAGGAGTAGAAGTATCACAAAATGGTGAATTTACTGGCCAACTACCAGGCAAATTAATCAGAGGCAATCAATCTATTAACTAATAAAAGGAATAAATATAATGAGTAATGACTTAATTGTGAATAAAGAAAACTCTACTGTAACAATTACCTTCAATAGACCAGAAAGAAGAAATGCTCTTAGCCATGATATGCTAAATGATTTTTATCATGAATTAATAAAAATTGAGAATGATAGCTCAATAAGAGCTGTTGTTATAACAGGAGCAGGCAATGCTTTTTGTGCAGGTGGTGACCTAAAAGATATGGCAGAAAGAGATAATGAAAAAGAAACGACGCAAGAGAAAACTAATAACCTTAGACGTATGATGGAAACATCTAGAATTCTTCATGAAATGCCTACTCCTACAATAGCTGTTTTACCAGGTGCTGCCGCTGGAGCTGGTTTATCAATAGCATTAGCTTGTGATATAAGAATTGCGAGTGAAAACGCTAAAATAACAACTGCTTTTGCTAAAGCAGGATTTCCTGGAGATTTTGGAGGAACATTTTTTCTGACA
>JAYGEJ010000113.1:0-1891 GCA_046582425.1 Alphaproteobacteria bacterium | reverse complement strand
CTAACACCTGAATAAATTAATACATTTTTTCCAATTTCAGCACACTCTATAGTAACATTTTTTCCTATTCTAGAGTTAGCTCCAATTTTAACACCTTTTCCTATAAAACTTCCTGTACCAATCGAGACATTTTTTTCTATTGTAACATCTTCTTCTATTACAACGAAATCCTCTACTCTTATAGTTGTTGAACTCAAATAGATATCAGGCATGCTTGATAGCTTACTTATTTTGGGTATAAATTTATCTTGTGGATAGAATTTTTGCGCAACTTTAGCAAATGCAACATGGGCATCTTTAACTTCTAAACATACCATATTTTTAGGAATATTAATTTTATCATATTCATTTACAATACATGCCGATGCGAAAGAATTTTTTAGCTTTCTAATAGTATTCTTAATAGTTATGAATGTGATTTCACCGTCAATAGCATTATCAACATCAGATGCACCATATATAGATAAATTTTTATTATTTAAATGATAAATTTTTGCATTAATTAATTTAGCAATTTCAGCTATAGAAATAGGGCCTGATACATTATGAAAAATTTCATTAACCATACTAATACTATTCAATAATAATTATTTACTCTTTACTCATTATAGCATCCATATTTACTTCAGGTAAATTAATATTCAACAACTTGATTACTGAACTAGAAATGTTAATGGAATTTGCTGCTATAACTACTGTAGATGTATCTAAAGTAAGAGCTAATCCCTTTTCCTTACCAATAGCAGTAATAATTTTAATAGCCTCAAGTTGAATTATTTGAACGCTCTTGGATAGCATCTCTTCAAGTAGTTGATTACGCTCTGCTACCATCTGTTGTAAAGACTCAACCCTCTTTCTAAAAGTACCTTCTAGTACTGCAAATTCATCTGGTGGCATTATAGACCTTTGACTGGCTAAATCTTCTTGTATAGCCTTTAATTCTTCCTCTTCATTCTTAAGTTCTAAACCAAATTCCTCTTTTTTATTTTCTATATATTCTCTAACTTTTACAGCTGCTAAAGACTGTCCAATTATCCTTTGCATGTCGACAACTGCTATTGGAAATGTTTCATTATCAGATAAATTGCTTTTCTCTTCATCTGTACTTTCTTCTTGTGCGGAAACAACACTAATACAAAAAATTAAAACCAAAAAAAACTTCAAAATATTATTGAATATATTTATTTTTAAAAAAATCATTTTTTTTCCTATCTTTATTAAATTAAAATTTTTGACCAATACCAAAAGATACTGATTCAGTTACATCATAATCTTCCTTTAGTATTGCTTGAGAAAATATAACACTTATTGGACCAAATGGAGAATTCCAGGATATTCCTAAACCTGTCGATAATCTAATTGATGCGTCATCTTTATAAGATAGACTGCTCTTATCTATTCCTGTTAATGACCCTGCTGTAGCGAACCAATTTCCTCTAACTCCTAATTCAGGAGGCAGACCTATACCAAAACTTGTTTTTATGGAACCTGTATAAAATAAGTTGCCGCCTAATGAATCAGAATTATTTGAATCTCTAGGACCAAGCCCAGATTGATCAAATCCTCTGAAACTATTTCCTCCTAAAAAATACCTATCAGAAATTAATATATCTTGATCAAATCCTATAATCACGCCTGCAACGTATCCTATATTTAAAATTATAGATGCATCATTAAAGGATTTATAATAATCTGCATTGTTATTAACTCTTAAAAATTCTTTATCACCTCCTAGCCCTGCAAAAGCTGATGCAAAAGAAAATGAGTACCCTTCTGTTGGCAGATTTCTATTGTCTGTAGTATCAAGACTAATAGAGGTACTTAATTCAGATAAAACTGTTTCTCCTTTTTCAGATTTTATAGAATTAGAAGCTCCAGATCTAGGAGTTAA
>JAYGEJ010000061.1:0-20589 GCA_046582425.1 Alphaproteobacteria bacterium | reverse complement strand
TTATATAATTCTCAGTTCGCAAATGGTATAATATTTTCTGAGCTATTATCTATTGAAGAAATACGGCTAAGTATTGATAAATTGCAAGGTAGTTATGCAAAATAATGCATAAATAATTATAGATAAATTTTATATTATTTAGTAAAGTAAATTATTAAATAATCAAGGAGATTACACATGACTATTTCAGTAGGTAGTAAATTACCGTCAAGTAAACTTAGAGGAATGGACTCAAATGGAGTTTATACAGTAGAAGTTGAAAAACACTTTATCGATAAAAAGATTGTTTTATTTTCTCTTCCTGGAGCTTTTACTCCTACTTGTTCTGCAAAGCATTTACCTGGATTTGTAGAATATTCTAGTGATATAAAGAAAAAAGGCGTAGATGAAATAATATGTATAGCTGTGAATGATCACTTTGTAATGAATGCTTGGGAAAAGGACCAGAACTCAAAAGGAAAAGTTACTTTATTAGCTGACGGGAATGGTGAATTTACAGAAGCCTTAGGTTTAGCTATGGATAGATCTAATTTTGGTTTAGGCCTTAGAGGTAAAAGGTTTGCTATGATCGTTGAAAATTCTATAATTACTCATTTAGCAGTTGAAGAAGGTGGAGAATTTAATGTCTCTAGTGCAGAAAGTATATTGAAAGTCTTAGATGAAAATAGTTAAATATTTTTAATTGCTTCTGTAGCAAGTTTATCAGCTATATCATTTTCAATATTTCCTGAGTGTCCCTTAACCCAGTTCCAATTTATATTATAATTTTGCGATAGTAAATCTAATTCAATCCATAGGTCTTTATTTTTAACATCTTTCTTATTACTATTTTTCCAATTGTTTTTTTTCCAGTTATGAATCCATGTTGTAGTTCCGTCTTTAACGTATTTACTATCAGTGTATAAATTAATTGTTAGCCCAGTTTCTAAATATTTTAAAGCATTAATAACAGCTGTCATCTCCATTCTATTATTTGTAGTATCATTTTCAGACCCTGAAAGCTTTTTAATGGATTTTTTATACTTTATTAATACCCCCCATCCACCTGGCCCAGGATTGCCTGAACAGGCTCCATCAGTCCATATATTAATAATATTATCATCATTATTCATATTTAATATTCATTCTTAAGTTCTTTGTATTATTAAAGTATAAAAGTTTTTCAATATATTCATGCGGATTCTTAGTTAATATTTTTTGTTTATCATAATTATTATCCTTAGCAGCAATACGTGTAAACATAAAACGCATACAATATAATTTACATATAATATTTAAGGATGATATTTCAGATTTTTTAATTCTTCTAATATTATTATAGTTTTTTAATAGAATATTAAGCTTATTAAAATCTAATACATAATTATTATCCTGGTTGATATAAAAACACCAAGAGACTATTACTATTGCTAAGTCAGAAACTGAATAATTAAAGTCAGAAAAATAAAAATCTAGAAAGCCTGTAATTTCATTATTATTATTAAATAAAACATTATCTGGAAAAAGGTCACCATGAATTATAGTTTTAGGTAAACTTTTTTCATTTAATTTATAATAACTTTTTAGTGTATCAATAAATATATTATTTAAGTCAAAATCGAGTTTAGAAAAAAATAATTTATTTTCCTTAATAATGTTTTTATAAAAAGTAATATCAAAACGCGTTTTTATTTTTTGATTAAATTTATTAGTTATTAAATGCAACTTCGCTAGATAAGTGCCAACATACTTTATATTTTTTTGAGAAATATTTTTAACAGATTTACCTTCTATAAAATTGAATATACAATATGGTTTATCGTTAATAAAATTAATAATACTATTATATTTATCTAATATTGGAATAGGACAAACAAAATTGTATTTATTGCAAAATAACAGTAAATTTAAAAAAAAATTAATATTTTTAATCACAAATGTATCTTCAAAAATAGTTAATATATATTTTTTATTTTTTGTATTTATAATATAATTACTATTTTGTATGCCGTCATATATTGGAGTATAATCTAGATAATTTATAATATTATAATTTAGTAATATATTGTTTATATTTTTTTTTGATAAATCAGTTATATAAGCCATAAATTTATATTACTAGATATACTAATTTAAATAAATTAATTTAAGTCAGGATATTTTAATGCCTATGTATATAAAAAAATTACTATTGTTTATTTCAATATTATTAACAATGTCTTGCAGAGTACCTAGTTCTGACATAACTTCTTTGCAAGAAGAAATATTTAACGAGCAAGAAAATATACTATGTCCTAAGGTTAATTTTATAGAAGACCTAGATAGGTTAACAGTCAGTATTGAAAAAAATGAAACCTACAATCTAAAATTTAATGAAGTAAAATGGAAATGTTACTCAGAAACTTTTGATGCTAATAATAAAGCTGATAATATTGATTTATCTATTAGTTTTAAAGTAGATTATATAGATACGATAAATGATTTCAAAATAGAAAAATTTAACTTTATAGTAGTCTTGCTAAATAAAGATAATGTAATAATTAGTAAGAAAAAGTTTAGTCGCTCTTTTTTGAGCAGCTCTAGCTCAGAAATAATTTCAAATAATAATGCTTTAATTAGTATTAAAGTAAAAAATAGTTATGATGAAATATATGATCACAGATTACTATTAGGATTTATAAAAAATTAAAAAATATATTTATGATTTTAAAGCTTTAGGAATATTGTTTATAAAACCTTCATAAATAGTATCTGATTTAGTATCTTTAAATTCAGTCTTAGCAATCTCTTCAACTGTACTTAGAGTTATCGAAGTTATTTTATTTTTAATTAGGGTAGTAGCTTCAGTATGTAGGTATTGTATCTCTCTATCTGCTGCAATATTTTTTCTGTTTAATTCATCTGAAATTTTATCTGTATAGATAATTGCATTTTTTTGAGCTATTTCTTTTTGTCTACTTATTAGATTGTTTGCTTCATTTTTATGGTCACTTAAAGCTTGTTGACTATCTTTTAGTAATTGCTTAGCTTCTGTTAAAGTTCTTTCAGCGCTTGTAATTTTCTCTTTAATATTATTAGACCTATTATCTAAAGCTGTATTGGCTGCATTAGTAGCTTTTTTACTCACTAAAATAATAAAAAGAATAAATGCTATTAGAATCCAAAATTTTTCATCTAATGTAATTCCTAAAAAACTCTTATAACTTCCACCTTCAGCAGAAAATGCAGGTTGTGCTATCAATATTAAGATAATGAAAGAAAAGCTATTTTTAAATAGTAACTTAATCATTATTATAACTTTCTGAATATTTATGCACAATACTATTTAAATTAGTTTTATCTGGCTTTACGTAGTACATTTTTTCAATAATCTCTTCTACTGCTTCACTTGAAATTTTCTCTATGTTTTTATTGAATTGTTTAACTTCATTTTCAAGTTTTATTTTTTCTTCTTCTATTTGCTTATTAATATTTTCTTGGCATTCTTTTAATTTAATTTCGGCTTCTTGCACACTTTTCTGGGTTATTTCATTAACTAAAATTTTGATTTTATTATTTGTATCTTCTATTGCATCTTTATGTTCTTTATTGGTTTTTTCAATTTGGTCTTTAATTTCTTCAGCTTTATCTAGATCATTTACTATTTTTAAGTCTCTATTTGTAATTATTTCACTTATTCTTGGAAGTGCAATATATTTCATAGAGAAATATAGTATAGTAAAGATAATAACTAACCATACTAATTGAGGCATAAAATCAGGAATAACCATTTGAGGCATTCCTGACCCTTCAGCAGCCAAAGAAGGAAAAGCAATAAAAGTTACATTAAACAATACTAATATAATGTATATAAGTTTAGTAAACATATTATTATTAACCTTCTAAGTATTAAATTTAAATTGTTATTATTAACTGAACATAATTAGGAACGCCATAACTAAGGCATAAAGAGCTACAGCTTCTGTTAAAGCAAATCCTAGCAACACATTACCAAATACTTTTGACGCTGCTCCAGGGTTTCTCATAGATCCAGCAACATATTGTCCAAATATATTACCTATACCTACTCCTGCTCCTGCTACACCAATAGTAGCTAATCCTGCCCCTATTAATTTTGCTGCTTCTATATCCATCTTTTATCTCCTTTTTTTTAATGTTCTGGGTGAAATGAATCGCTTAAATATAAGCATGTTAAAACTGCAAACACATAAGCTTGCAAAAATGCAATTAATGTTTCTAAAATATATAGTAAAACTATAAATAAAAATGGTGCAATACCAAAAATTCCTAAAGCTACTACGAAACCTGCAAACACTTTTATCATAGTATGGCCAGCCATCATATTAGCCGCTAGTCTAACTGCCAGACTTATCGGTCTAGATATATATGAAACAATTTCTATTGGTACTAATAAAGGAGCTAAAAAAATTGGAACTCCTTTGGGTAGAAAAAGCCTTAAATATTTGTGACCATGAAGAATAAACCCTAAAACTGTAGCTAAAAGAAAAATTCCAAAAGCTAAAGCAAAAGTAACAATTATATGACTAGTAACTGTAAAACTATAAGGAACTAAACCCAACATATTACATAATAAAATAAACATAAATAAAGAGTAAACTAATGGGAAGAATCTTACTCCTTCTTTCCCTAGATTATCCTTAGTTGTATTATAAATCATTTCATAGCTCATCTCAGCTAAAGATTGAAGTCTTCCTGGAATAACAGATTTTTTCTTTGTAGCATATATTAAAAATATGTTTAATATTACTAAAACAGCTATCATCATCAATGATGAGTTTGTAAGCGATATATCAATATTCCCGATCTTCATCTCAAAGATTCTATGTATTGTAAACTGGTCTAATGGAGAGTGTTTTTCTGACAATTTAAATCCTTATAATATACTTAAAAATTAATAATATGTTATTCAATATTTTGCAAATTTTTTTGAAGATTTATATGATGTGTAGATACCCGAAATAAATCCAATAATCAAAAATAATATTAAAAATAGTGGTTTTGTATTAAAAAAATAGTCTAATGTCCAACCTATAGAGCCTCCTACTATAATATTTGCAAATAATTCTGAAACAATTTTAAATGCATGAGCAAAACTTGTAACTTTTTTATTTGTTTTATTAAAATCCTCATTAATTTTTTCTGCTTTAATATTATTTATTTTTTTAGATAAATTATTTAAAGAATCACTTAAGTCATTTACTTTTTTTTGCCTGGTCATTTAGTAAAAACCTTTAAAATTCATGATTTTTGCAAAACATAAAGTATACATACATTACTGTCAAGAATGCTAAATAAATATAATAAATAAGTAAATTTACACAGCATTTTCAAACTTTTCTGCTTCTTTTAAAGATACAGAAACTAGCTGAGAAACCCCAGGTTCCTGCATAGTAACTCCGTATAATCTATGCATTCTTGCCATAGTTAATCTATTATGGCTAACAACTAAAAATCTAGTTTTTGATTTTTCTGAAATCGATTCGATTAAATCCAAAAATCTATCGACATTTGATTCATCTAATGGTGCATCTACTTCATCTAATATACAAATTGGTGATGGTTTTGTTAGAAAAACTGAAAAAATTAGTGCCATAGCTGTTAAAGCCTGCTCTCCTCCTGATAATAGACTCATTTGTTGCAATTTTTTACCTGGAGGAGATGCCATTAGTTCTAAACCAGACTCTAATGGATTCTCTGATTCAGTGAGAGCTAGGTATGCTTCTCCTCCACCAAATAGTTCTGTAAATAATATTTTAAAGTTTTTATTAACTTTGGTAAAAGCATCCATTAGTCTAATTTTAGCCTCTTTATTTATTGATCTTATACTTGTTCTCAATTTGCTCACTGCATTAACTAAATCTTCTTTTTCATTCTGAATTTCTTCTAGTTTACCTATAAGTTTTTCTGAATCCTCTTCTGCAACTAAATTTACAGGACCGATTCTTTCTCTATGTAGCAGTAATTTTTCTAAGTTTAGGATAGACTCTTCTAAATTAGGAATATCTTTATTAATTTCTAATAATTTATGAAAATCCTTTGGGTGTATGTTAAGCTTTTCATATATTGATTTTTTATCATCTTCTTGTTTTTCAGCTGCTTGTTGAAGTAAGCCTTCAAGTCTAGCCTTATTTTCTCTTTGCTTAATTAATGCTTCATTAAGAGTTTTTAACTCATTACTAATTTCTTTATTACTATTTTCTTTTATAGATAATTTATTTTCAACATCAGATAGCTTTACTTTAATTTCATCAATTTGATTAAAAATATTAGTTTTATTTTCTTTAATTTTTTGAGGCTTTATTTTAATATCTTTTATATTTTTTTCTATTTCTAATTTTCTTTCTTTTAACTTATTTAACCTTTGTGAAATATTATCTATTTGTCGCGATAATCTATTTTTTTCATTTGTATACTGTACTATTTGTTGTTCTATATTCTGAATAAAACTTAATTCTTTTTGATAGCTAGATATTTGGTCAGTTAAATTATCTTTTTTATCTTTATTAGCTAAAGAAATTTTTCTAATATCACTCATTAAAATATTCTCTTTAACTAAAGATCTTTCTAGTCGTATAAATTCATCAAGAGCTTCTATAGTCATCTTACTAGTTTGTTTAAATTTTTCTATAGATGCTTCTAAAATTGCTATTTTTGTTCGCTCTTCACTAGTATTTTCAATATATTTGGAAAGGTTAATTTGAGCTTGCTCAATATCATTTCGTAAATTTATTTTTTTTTCGTTTATATTTAACAGTAAATTATTATTTTCTTTTAAATTTTTTTCTACGTTTTTAATTTTAATTTCAATTTTTTCTATATCTCTTTTCTTTTTATCTATACTAATAAGTGTATTTTTTATTTTATAATTAATTTCTATAAGGTTAGTCTTGTTTTGTAGTATTTGATTTGCAGGCGTTTTAGCTACTTCATTATGCGTATAACCATCCCAGCGCCATAAACCTCCATTTTTTGTAACTAATTGCTGACCAGGTTTAAGCTTATGTTGAAGCCTATCACCTTCTAAAGTAGATGTTACTATTCCAGTTAATTTCAATATATTTAATACTTCTGGTACTCCTGTAGCATATTTAGCTAAATTACTTATATTCTCAGGTAGTTCAAACAATGTCTCTTGTAAAATATTTCTCCATTCTATAGACGATTTTTCTAAAGAAGCTTTTAAACCATGCCCTAAACAAGCTTCAATTGCTTTTTCATATCCTTTAGGAAATTTTAGAGCATTTATAACAATATTTTCTTCGTCACTTTCAAACAATCTTGTCAAAATATCTTTAGATGCATTAAGTTGCTCGAGACTTCTATAATTATTTTGTAAGCTAATATTTTGTTTATCTATATCATTTTGATGTCTTTTTATTTCATCGCTAAAATTATTTTCACTTTTGCGTATATTATGTTCTTCAGAGTCTAGTTTTAGTAAGTTACTCTTTGATTTTTCTATCATTTTAATATAGATGCTTTTCTTATCTTGGTTAATGTTTGATTTATTCAGAATATTTAATTCATTTTGAGTATTTTTTAGATAAACTAAATTTTCTGCTTTTTGTAATTCTAGTTTTTTAATTTCATTTTTAAAATTATCTCTTTGAGAAATATTTAGATTAAGTTTTCTTTCAGCTTCTTTTAGGTTTTCTAAAATAGAATTTTCTTCATTTTTAGCATTTTCAAGGCTTTTATTAATTTTATCGAGGTTAGACTTAGAATCATTATTATTTAATTTTTCTATTTCTGCTGATAAGGTGTCAGCTTGAATTATCAATTCTTTAAGTAATTTTGTTTCACCCAAAATTTCTGATTCTATATAGTTTGCATTATTTTTTTGATTTTTTTGTTCTACTAATAAGTTTTCTTCTTCATTAATTAGTAAATTATACTCTACTTGCAGTTTATTTAATAAATTTAAATAATTTTGGTTTTCTGATCTCAAAGAAGGAAGGTCATTATCTATTCCTTGCTTAGTAAGATCTTTTTTAGAAATTTTTCTAGTAATTTCGCTTACTTTATCTGTGTATATTTGTAATTCTTCTTTATTTTTTTTTATATATTGAATTGAGTCATTCCAGCGTTGATATAGAATTATTGCTTCAGTTTTTCTAATATTTTCAGAAATATTTTTATATCTTTTAGCTTGGTTAGATTGTCTTGATAATTCTTTTAGTCTCAATTGATCATTAGATATTATTTCTTCTAGTTTTTCTATATTAGCTTCGGTAGACTTTAATTTTAGTTCAGTTTCATGTTTTCTAGCATGAATTCCAGATATACCTGCTGCTTCTTCTAAAATTTGTCTCCTATCTATTGCTTTAGAATTTATTATTTTTCCTACTTGTCCTTGGTCTACAATGGCATTTGATCTAGAGCCAATAGCTAAGTCTGCAAATAAGATTTGAACATCTCTTTGTCTGACTTCTTTATTATTTATTGAATAGGTGGACCCTTCATCTTTTCCTATCCTTCTAGATACTTCTATTTCATCATTATTTTTATATGATTGTAATAAATCAGCACTATCTTCAATAGTTAATATAACTTCAGCAGAGTTTCTAGAAGCTCTTCCTTTTGTTCCAGCAAATATTAAATCATTCATCTCTCCAGCTCTTAATCTAGAAGGACCAGCTTCGCCCATATTCCATTTAATTGCTTCAACAATGTTAGATTTTCCGCATCCGTTAGGTCCTACTAAACCAGTAAGGCCTCCTTTAATATCTACTATAGTAGTATCAACAAAAGATTTAAAGCCAGTGATTTTAAGTTTAGTGAATTTCATTAAAAGCCATAAATATTAGAATAACACTATATATTGTATGATATTATCTTTAATATACAAAATATTCTTTTCATTTATTTTAATAATTCTTTTAATTTTTTTATATCAAATTTACCTTCTACCTTTTCACCATTTACAAAGAAAGTTGGTGTAGCCTCAACACCTTTGACATCAATAGCATATTTTCTTCCTGCTAGTAATGACTTCCATCTATCTTGATTTTCTTCATTTTCCTCCAAACACGATAATATGCGAGTCTTATCTAACCCTAAAGGTGCCAAAATCGTATTAATAGATTCTAAAAGATTGTCAGCTTGAGTCCACTCAGTTTGTTTTTGAAAAAGTCTATTTAATACTGGAAAGAATTGTTGATCATTCATACATTGAGTAATCATAGACCCTATCATTGCTCCTCTATCTAGAGGAAAATCATAAAATACTAGCTTCGCTTTTCCTGAATCAATAAATTCTTTTTTAATTTTACTTAAACTATCATTATGAAAACTTGCACAATGCCCGCATGACATAGAAGCATATTCTTCAATTATTATTTGGGCTGATTCGTTTCCTAGTATTCTTCCTGTAAGTTGTTTAGCATCATCTTCTGAAAATGCTGGTATTGAAAATATCATACTTAAGAATAATATTATATTGATTAATCTTTTCATTTTGGACTCCTTAATTTTATTTATCTATATTTGAGAAAAATGATTTAGAAAAGTTAATTAATTTATTTTTTAAATTTTCATTATTTACCTTATTTAAAATACTCTTTAGTTCTTCCTTATTCTTTTTAGATATGGCATTTTTTTTTATATTTACAGCTTTATTTTTATTTTTAATATTTCCCTGCTTTATACGAATACCTTTAACTGCAGGATAACCCATCATTATGGTGATTCTTTCAATAATTTTTGGAATATGATATTGAAACTCCAAAGCATGAGAACTTTCACATTTTACAGTAAGAAACTTATTATGCGTCAATGATTCTGGAATAGTATATATACTAATTTCATCTCCAACTATATCTTTCCAGTTTGTTATTACCTTATGTTCTTTAAAGCCTCTTTTTTTAAAAATATCTTTAGTTATACTTCTTGATATTATACTTATTCTTTTTGGATTATTTGTTTTTCTTAAATTCATAACTATAATTTCTAAGTAAAGATTATTTAATATAATTATGAAAGATCTTATCTTTGGACACAAATAAAATAATTTTAAAATGGTATGATAAAGAAAAAAGAGATTTACCATGGAGAGAGTCTGATAAAGAAATAATTGATGTATATAAGGTTTGGGTGAGCGAAATTATGCTTCAACAAACAACAGTTTTAGTGGTTATTCCATATTTTCATAAATTTATTTCAAGGTTTCCTAATATAAATAGATTAGCTAAATCTAATATAGAAGATGTATTAACCTATTGGGCAGGTTTAGGTTACTATTCAAGAGCTAGAAATCTTCATAAATGTGCAAAAAATATTGTTGAAAATTTTAATGGTGTTTTTCCAAAAAAATATGAAATTTTAATAAAACTTCCAGGCATTGGAGATTATACGGCATCTGCTATTTGTGCTATCGCATATAATCAGTATGAAGTCGCTGTAGATGTAAATGTTAAAAGAGTTGTTTCAAGAATTAATAATAAACATAGCTTAAGTAATATCGAGATTAAAAAACTTACAAAAAATATATTATCTATTCAAAGGCCAGGAGATTTTAATGAGGCTATTATGGATTTAGGTTCAAAAATTTGTAAGGCAAGGGATCCTAAATGCTCAATTTGCCCATTAAATAAAATTTGTATGACTTTTATATATAACAAAAATGCTTTATTTAAGATTGACAAAAAAAAATTATTTAAGAAAAAACTAATAAAGTATGGTAATTGCTATGTCATTGGAAGAGATATAGATAATAAGTTATTTTTTGTTCGAAGGCCAAATAAAGGCCTTCTTGGAGGCATGTTATCTTTTCCATCATCATTATGGGTAGAAGATAAAAAAAACATACCAAATGATAAAATTTTTGAAAATTTCATTATACATTCAAATATAAAAAATTGTATTCATCACACTTTTAGCCATTTTAAATTAATACTTAATGTGTATGAAATTAATATAGATAAAGAAATTAATATAGAAGGACAGTGGATTAATCGCGAGGATGCTATCTATCAGTTACCTTCTTTAATGAAGAAGGTTGCTAATATAATTTAATTAATTAGTGTTATGTTTATTATTTCTGATTTCTTCTCGAAGTTTGTTAATTGATACTAGTTCGCCATTTTTTTCATAATGCCAGTACTGCCAACCATTACATGCATTATGTCCTTGAAGCTTTGCTCCAACTGTATGTATAGATCCTTCAAATTTTTTATCAGCAAATAAACTTCCATCAGCTCGAATTATAGCATTATGTTTTTTATTTATATCATGAAGCTTACTGCCGATTTTTAGCATTCCATTATCTAGTAAATTACCAAAAGGAATTTTAACTTCAGTTTTAAGGTTTTTAGTAATAGTAAGTTCATTATTATTAAGTATTTCAGTATTTTTTATTCTATTTTTAGCATGCTTCATATATTCTTTATTTTGCTCTATTCCTATAATTATTCTTCCTAGTCTTTTAGCAACCACGCCAGTTGAACCAGTTCCAAAAAAGGGGTCTAAAATGGTATCTCCTTTTTTAGTAGAAGAGATTATAATTCTATTAAGCAAAGACTCAGGTTTTTGAGTGGGATGGAGAGTCTTTCCTAATTTTTTTAATCTTTCATTTCCAGAGCAAATTGGTAAAGACCAATCAGAGCGCATTTGCTTATCATCATTTGCTACTTTCATAGCTTTATAATTGAATGTATATTTTGAACTTTTGCTCTTACTAGCCCAAATTATTGTTTCATGAGCATTAGTAAATCTATTTCCCTTGAAATTAGGCATAGGATTAGTTTTATTCCAAATTATATCGTTTAGAACCCAAAAACCTAAATTTTGAATTATAGATCCTACTCTGAAAATATTATGATAAGAACCTATTACCCATATAGTTCCATCATCTTTTAATACTCTCTTACATTGATATAACCATTTAGTTGTAAATTCATCATAAGCTTCAAAACTGTTAAACTTATCCCAGCTATGGTTAACTCCTTTCACATTTGTTTGATCAGGTCTAAATAAAGCTTTCGATAATTGAAGATTATATGGCGGGTCTGCAAATATCATATCTATTGAATTGTCTTTAATTTTAGACATTTCTTTTATACAGTCGCCTGTTAATAGCTTTTCCATTATGGTTGCTTCACCTTAAATACATATAAATATTTTTATTTATCTAAATAACTTAAAAGATTCTCTATGATACTTTGTTAACCCATTTAATCTAATTATTTGATAATGTTCTTTTGTACCATAGCCAGCATTATTTTTAAAATTATATTTTGGATATATAATTCCTATTTCTCTCATAATATTATCTCTATATTGTTTTGCAATTATAGAAGCGGCTGCTATTGAAAGACTTTTAGAATCTCCTTTAATTATACTTTCGGTTTTACAATCAATTTCAGGAGAATAAGGACCATCTATTAAAGCAATTCCAGTAGGCATTTTCAAATTTTCATATGCTCGTTTCATTGCTAATAAACTTGCATTTAATATATTTATCTCATCTATTTCTGTATTGCTAGCTTCACCAATTGCGATCTCTATGGCTGTTTTGTCTAAAACTTTAATAATTTCTTCTCTTTTAACTTTAGATAATTTTTTTGAATCATTTATGCCCGGTGGTATTAATTTAAAATCTAAAATTATAGCAGCAGCTACTACAGGACCAGCTAAACACCCTCTACCTACCTCATCAATACCACATATATATCCTTTGACATTATTTAAATATGAGTTCTCTGTTTTAAGATCAGGTTTAATTTTATACATTTATAAAATTTACTTTGTCTCTCTATACCATGATAAGAAAAGAAGAATTAAACTAAATATAAGTACAAAATACCAAGGAGTTATAGAAGACTGTTGAAGACTTTTAACAAAATATTTTTCATTTTTTAATAATTGAATATTTTTACTATTATTAGTTAAATTATTTTTTTGAATTTGTTTAATTTGAGGAATATTTTTTTTATTATTCACCCAATGCATTGAACCAGAAGTATAGTTTACTAAAGGTTTAACTATACTATCAGTAGTTCTAACATCTAAATATTCTGATGAATTACTGTTGCCTACTATCAATGAAATTTGGGAGTTGCCGGATGAAAATTTCCAAGTGCCTTCTTGTGGAGATAATATTTTACCTATTTGTTTACCCTTACCTATATCTTCTAAAATAATTTCTTCTTTAATATTATCAGGTGAAGTACTTATAATAGGTTTTTTATCTAGAGTTAATGAGTTTTTAGTAATTAATATTGTATCATTATCTATTCTTGCTGATAATTCATTTTCCTCTAATTCAGGTTCTTTCATTAACCAGTGAACTAATCTTCTTAAAAGGTCGGCCTGTGGACCTTTGTTTACCCCTGATTTAGTCCAAACCCATGATTGGTCAGATAATATTTGTGCTACTCTTCCTTGTCCAACTCTATTAAGCACAAGTAAAGGCCTTGCTTCAGGCCCTTCTAATAGAACATCACCAGCAATTGTTAATCCTTCTACCATTCTATACCAAGGTCCCCAATTAGAATTCATATTGTCTTTTAAATTTGCAGTAACTGGATGTCTCTCACCATCTTGAGTCATAATAGGAATAAATTCTTGAACTATTATATCTCCTGTAGGTTCTGTAGGCAGTATGTTCTGTAATGGTGATAAAGATAAGCTGTAGGGACCAGCATATGTTGGGCCAGAGGCATCTAGTAGTGCGCCTCCATTTACTACATATTCAACCACATTTTTTAAATAAAATTGAGGTAAAATTCCACGAAGATGATATTGATCAAATATAATTAGATCAAAATCGTTTAAGTTTGCTTGGAATAACTCGCGAGAAGGAAATGGTATAAGAGAAAGTTCTCCAACAGGAGTTAAATCTTGTTTATTTGGAGGTCTTAAAATAGTAAAGTGCACTAGGTCTACCGATGGGTCTGAGTTAAGGAGATTTCGCCAACTTCTTAATCCCATATTAGGTTCTCCAGATACAAGCATAACTTTTAATCTTTCACGTATAGCATTAATCTCTATAACAGACTTATTGTTTTGGAGAGTAAGTTCTTCTTTTCCTGGTTCAACTTCTATATTTAAAGATGTTATGCCTGCTCTCTCTAAAGGCATTGTTATTGTAACAACTTCGCCAATTGGAATAGATCTAGATTGTTCTATATCATCATTCATATTTATAGTTACTAGAGCATTAGGAGTATTTGTAGATATATCTTCTACTTTAATATCAATTTTTATCTCTTCTCCCACTATACCAAATCTTGGTGATGACTCTATTATTAATCTTCTATCTTTTTCTTCTTTTTCACCTGTAAGCATAATATTTATTGGAGCTTTAAAATTATAATTATCAAGAATAGAAGGAGCATCCTCAATCTGACCATCTGTAATTATTATAGCTCCAGCTATCCTATCTGTAGAAATATCTCCTACCATAGAAACTAAAGGGTCAAATAATTTTGAACCTTTTTTTCCGTTAATAGTTTTTAATCTAATGTCTAAATTATTTATTTTTTCAAGCTCAGTTTTGATAGAATTGTATGTATTTTGAGCTAGAATTTTTCTATCATTGATATTCTGGCTTGGGCTTAGATCTAATATTAAGGCAACAGTATCAGGAATATTTTCTCTGTTTTCAGATACAATTGTTGGATTAGCTATCGATAGAAGAATTAAGCATATTAAAGTAGCCCTAAATATATTCCCTGGAGCTTTAAGTTTAAAACCAATAAAAATTACAACTAAACTTAATAAAATTAAAAGTATTAGAATACTAATAGGAATAAAAGGATAGAAATTTAGACTATTCATATTTTATTCCTCACTTATTTCTTGGCTTTTATTGTTAAGCCTTTTGAGTATAGATTTTATATGTACCTGGTCTGCTTTATAATTTCCTGTCATAGAATACATAACTAAATTAACTCCAAAACGATATGAAAATTCCCTTTGCTTTTCGCCACCAGGAATTACTGTAAATATAGGTTTATTAGAGTTATCTTTTGCCCAAGCAGCCGCCCAATTATTTCCACCAATTATAATAGAAGAAACACCATCTCTAGAATTTTTTGCAGTAGCTTCAACCCATACACTTCCTCCTGTATATCTTCCAGGTAATTCATCGAGTAGATAAAAAGACCTTCTAATAACATGATTTTCAGGAACCTCTATCAATGCTGGTAAGTCTAGAGACTTTAATATATCTCTTAAATATACTTGTTCCTGACTAACTTTTTTACTGATAATATTATTAGGACTTTGATCTCTAGTATCAAAAACTATTAAACCTCCATTTTTCATATACACTTGTAATTTTTTAATTGTATTATCAGATAAGAAATTTTTATTTGAAACTATGGGCCAATAAATTATAGGATAAAATGAAATGTCATCTTCAGCAATATTTATACCTATAGGAGTACCTGCCTCAACAGAAGTTCTTTCTCTTAATACTTTAGTTAGCTCAGATAAACCTAAATAAGAAGTAGCATCGATTTCTTCGTTTAGAGTAAGAACATAAGCTAAATGTGTTTCAAGAGCTGATATTTTATCTTTTGCATCGGCTTGGCTATAATTTAAACTTATTAAACATACTGAAAGAATAATTATAGGTTTTGTTATATTAACCAAGTTTTGGAAATTAATTCTTCCTCTAATACTTAAACTTATGAAGTAATCTAAGAAAACTAAAATTAGTAAAGCAACTAATAAATAAGGTTTAAGCTCAAATGTATTATTAGAGGAGATTTTTTCAATAATTGTTTCATCTATAAATGTTATAGTTTGTGGTGATAGTGAGTCTAATTTATCACCTAAATTTAGTGAACGCATAAATAGTTCATTCCCATAAAAACCGGGAGCATGGCCAGAAGAAGGTGTTAAATTTTCTTTATTAAAATCAGTAGGTAATGCTTCACTTGTAGGCTCAACTAGTCTTCCAAATCCATCAAGTAATTTATATGGAGATAATGAAACATTATCTTCATTTTTTAATTGTCCAGATGACATATTAATAATTTTATCTAATATTTCTACAAACGTACCGCTTAATGGTAAATTTGACCAATCAGCATTAGCCGTAACATGAAAAAATACATTCCAACCTTTATCATATTCTTGCCCAGTAATTAATGGTGTTCCGTCTTCTAGCGATGCCCAAGTCTTATTAAACAAGTCTGAAGAAGGTTCCGCAATTACTTGTTTTTTTATTAGAATATCGTCATCAATATTTACTCCAAATAAGGGCGAGTTTTTAGAAAATGTTTTTATAGAAACTGGTTCAGTCCAACTCAAAGCTCCTCCGAATGCTCTAGAGTCACCAGACCTTAATTTTACTGGGAGTAAATCAGTATTTGATCCTTCAAGGTTTGGTCCTGCAAACCTTATTAATACTCCTCCATTTTTTATCCATTCTATTAATTCTTTATTTACTTGCTTACCTATTGTTCCTACTCCGGGAAGAATAATGACAGAAATTTCATCTTTTATTAGCTCTTCAATTTGAGAAATCTGAACTTTATGAAAAGAACTTATAGCTCTATCTAAGTAGTAAGCTGGAGATAATAAAGGTTGAGTCCTAAAGGCCTCTTTATCTCCATAAATACCAACATTTCTTTTTCTCCATTTTTCATCAAATAAGTAAATTGCTCCTGCGTTATTTACATTTTCTATTGAGATAGAAGTTAATTCATTTCTTAATTCATTTGGAATGATAAGCTCTGTTTTACTAATTCTTTTGCTCTCTTCAAAAGTAACTTTTTTTCTATTAAGTAATTTACCATTATTTCCATTTGCTCTTAAGAAAACAGTTTCTTCTAATGAACCAATATTTCTATGCATTTCAATAGAAAAACTATTATTATTTATACTGTTAATATTTTTAATAATTTTGACGGGAGAATTATTTATAAAATCAATAATACTTAAATTTCCCATGCTTTCCAAATTTTTAGCAAATATCTGCGAGCTATCATCATTTTCGTGGTCTATTCCATCCCAAAGCCATATTATTTTATAATTCTTGTCTTTAGGAAGTTCCTTTAACTTCTCATTTATTAATTTATAGTTTGAAGGCCAGGGGTTAGGAGTTAAAAATTCGATATTAGATCTAGCATCTGAAGAATCCATCATTAATAACTCTTTTTTTAATACATTAATTTTTGGAGCAGTAGGAAGAATAATTATTGGTATTTGTTGTTGTTGTGCTCTATCAATATATTCTAAAAGAGTTTCTTTTCTTTTTTCCCAATTAATAGAAGAAGACCATCCATTATCTATAACTAATAATAAGGTATCATTATTTAAAAATTTAGGTTTAGCGTTATATGCAGGTTGTGAAAATGCTATAATTAAAACTGATACTAAAAGTATTCTAAATAATAATAGCCATAGAGGAGTATTTCCAGCAGTTTCCTCCTCATTTCTAATATTATTTAAAAACCTTATGGCAGGAAAAAAAATAGTTTTAGGAACAGGAGGATATATTTTTAATAATAACCATATTCCAGGTATTGAAAGTAATCCCCAAAGTGCTATTGGATTTCCAAAAGATAATGCGCTTAATAAAGACAAAATTAAGATTCCAATTCAATTTTATTAAAATTAGCTAATGCATTACATATATTAAATATTGAAATATTTGCATCACTATCAGAGGGCACTAAGAAGTATTTCCAAGAGTAAGAAATTGCTAATTTTTCTAAATTATCAAAATGAAGTTTTATAGCTTTTTTATATTGGCTTCTTACTGACTCTGCTTTACCAATAAGGATATTTTGTTCTTCTTCTAAACCATTAAAGTTTATTCTACCTTTATAAGGAAAAGACTTTTCAGCTGGATCCACTATATGTATTATTATTCCGTTTATACCTCTATTGGATAATTGTTTGATCACTTTTTTTGTATATTCTAAATTAGTTAAGAAATCTCCTATCAGTATTACATGAGAGTTATTTTTAATCTCATCTATATTTGGAGTTGATATATAATTATTGTTAATTTGCTTATTAATATTATTAGATATAAAATTAACTGCTTCACTTCCTTTTAATAACTTTGAATCTGATCCATTTAAAACAATATTTTCTCCGGACTTTGATAAAATTATAGTTAGTACAAGTGTTAATAAATTTGCTCTGAAGAGTTTTGTATCTATATTCTCTGCCGAACTAAAATTCATAGATTTAGAAGTATCTCTCCAGATAACAAAATTTTGTAAAGTTTGAGATTCTTTTTCTTGAATAAAAGTCTCATTTGATTTTGCGGTTTTTTTCCAATCAATTAAGTGTGCTGGATCTCCATATTCGTATTTTCTGAATTGCCAGAAATTATCACCCACTCCATCTTTATTCCTAACATGCATTCCTTCCCAAATAGTATTGGCTATTCTATTGGCTTTAATGTGCAAGGTTGAAATTTGACTTGATAATTCTTCAGCTTTTAATCGCATATTATTAATACTTGCTTATTTTAAATTTTTAGTTAATTCATCTATAATTTTAGTAAGAGAATTTCCGTCAGCTCTAGCAGAATAATTAAGATTCATTCTGTGTTTTAAAATAGGTTCAGCTAAAGCTTTAACATCATCAACTGAAGGAGATAATCTTCCCTGAAGAACAGCTCTTGATCTACAAGCAATCATCATAGCTTGACTTGATCTAGGACCAGGACCCCATGTTAAGCTATTTTTAATTGTTTTTAATTTTGATGTTTCAGGTCGCGCATTTGTAACTAATGTTAGTATAGCCTCTAATACTTGCTCTCCTACCGGAATAGACCTAATAAGCTTTTGTGCAGATATCAATTGTTTTGCAGTTAGTAATCTTTTAGGCTCTAGCTCTTCAACCCCAGTTGTAGCTATTAACATTTGTTTTTCTGCATCTTTATCGGCATAAGTAATATTTACTTGCATTAAAAATCTATCTAACTGTGCTTCCGGTAAAGGATAAGTTCCCTCCTGTTCAATAGGATTTTGTGTTGCTAAAACATGAAAAGGTTCGGGTAAATCATAATTTTTACCAGCTACGGTTACTTTTCTTTCTTGCATTGCTTGTAAAAGTGCAGATTGAGTTCTAGGACTAGCTCTATTAATTTCATCAGCTAAAAGAAATTGAGAGAAAACAGGTCCTTCTAAAAATTTAAAACTTCTTTTTCCTTTAGAAGATTCCTCTAAAATTTCTGATCCTAAAATGTCAGTAGGCATAAGGTCAGGTGTAAATTGAATTCTCTTTCTTGATAAGCCCATTATAGTTCCTAGACTTCTAACTAATCTAGTTTTTGCTAACCCCGGTAAACCTACAAGAAGTGTGTGTCCGCCAGATAATAAAGTTATAATAATTTTATCTATTACCTCATCTTGTCCAAAAATAATCTCCTTAACATGACTTCTAACTTTAGCAAGGTCGCTATTTAGTTTTTCTATAGCTTTAATTTCTTTAGATGCATTTTTTGCCATAATGTCTTATCCTAATCTGTAATATTTAATAGATCGATATTTTTATACGGTTGTTAGCATAGTTTTAGATGAAATTAAATTAAAATTATGTATTATAGATTTTTTGATAATATTTAGTTACATATAGGTTATGAACAAGGCGCCTTTTTTAATAAATGAGCATGGTGATTGGTATTATAAAGAATCAAAAATCACTCGGCATGCAATGGTAAAACTTTTTTCTACAATTTTAGTTAGGGATGATGATAATACTTTTCATTTAAGGACGCCTGTAGAAGATGTGCTAGTAGAAGTAACAGATGCCCCATTCATAATTAAAGAAATGTTTGTGAAAAATGAGGGCAATTTTAAATATTTATGTTTTAAGACAAATGTAGATACTATTTTAGTAGCTGGAATTAAAAACCCTATATGGTTAGAAAAAAAGAAAAGCAAGAATGAATTAATACCATATGCTTTAGTAAAAAAAGGTTTAATAGCAAAAATATCTAGGCCTGTTTATTATCAGTTAACAGAAATGTTAGATATAAAAAATATTAAAAATATAATATGTAATGGTGTATATAGTGGAAAAGACTTTTTTATTTTAGATCAGCCTTCTTCTAGAAATAAATACTTACAGACGGATATTAATTTTGAATAAATTTTACTTAAAAATTGAGAAAGAGCTTATTTCTAGAAAAAAATCATTTGTTAATGATATGTCCGTAACTAATAAAAACTTAAATATAAAAGTTGAGGAAAAAACATATAAAATTGCTGCTGTTTTATTTCCCTTAATAGAAAAAAATAAAAAGGTAAATGTCATTTTAACTACTAGATCCAAAGATGTTGCGTCTCACCCTGGACAAGTCTGTTTTCCTGGAGGAAAATTAGATAAAAAAGATAAAAATATAATTGATTGTGCAAAAAGAGAAGCATTTGAAGAAGTTGGCATTAAAAAAAGCCAAATAAAAGTACTAGGACAAATTGATCAATGTATAACTGGGACAAACTATAAAGTGACTCCAATAGTCGCGTTAATTAATAGTAATTATATTCCTTCAATTCAAGAATCGGAGGTTGCAGATCTTTTTGAAGTTCCTTTTGATTTTTTTTTAGATAAAAATAATCTAAAAAGAAAAAAAGCAGAGTATAAAGGTAGAAATTATTCTTACTATCAATATGA
>JAYGEJ010000088.1:0-12535 GCA_046582425.1 Alphaproteobacteria bacterium | reverse complement strand
AATAATAATTTCTATTAGCAAAAACTATGAAATTCCGATTCATGCTATTGGAGTAGGGGAAAAACAAGAAGACTTAAATATTTTTGAGGCAGAACCATATGCGAGAGCTTTACTTGGTTTAGAAATAGAAGATTACTAGGAGATAAAATGAAACCTTTATTAAAACTTATTACCGAAGTTGGTCCTTTAGCTGTATTTTTCATTGGTAATGCAAAATATGGAATTTTTTACGCAACTGGTGCATTTATGATTGCAACAGCTATAGCTATTCCAATTTCATGGAAAATTGAAGGAAAGCTTCCTATTATGCCAATAGTTATCGGAGTTTTTGTTGTATTTTTTGGATCATTAACTCTTTTATTTCAGGATGACACATTTATTAAGTTAAAACCAACTATAGTTAATCTAGTTTTTGCTAGTGGACTCATTATAAGTAGAGTCTTTTTTAAAGTTAATGTTTTAAAAATAGTTTTTGATAAAGCTTTTAACCTCTCAGAACGTGGGTGGAGAGTTTTAAATATTCGTTGGTCTATGTTTTTTATATTTTTAGCAATACTTAATGAGATTGTTTGGAGAAATTATTCTACTGATACATGGGTAACATTCAAATTATTTGGAATAATGCCATTAACAATTGTTTGGACTTTAGCTCAAATGCCTCTTGTTTTAAAAGAAACTATAAAAAAATAATAATTACTTATTTGAAAATGGTTTAAATAATAACAGTAAAATGCTTCTGCTATTTTTATCTTTAAATTCCTCTAGGCCTACTACAAGATTATCTTCTTTTGCGGCATTTTCCTTATAGGTTGAGAAAATTCTATCCCAAATTGAAAAATTAAACCCATAATTAGAATTAGTTTCTTTTTCTTCTTCTGAATGATGGATCCTATGCATATTTGGTGTTACTATTAACTTACGTAAATTTAAATCATATTTTTTCGTTATTTTAATATTACCATGATTAAAAATAGAAGACGCATTTAATATAATCTCAAATATAATTACTAGAGCTATAGATGGGCCAATAATTGCTATTAATATAAATTTATATATCATAGAAATTATTATCTCAATTGGATGAAATCTTATCCCTGTTGTGAAGTCTACTTCCTCATCACTGTGATGTATTTTATGAAATCTCCATAAAAAACCTACTTTATGAAATAGTAAATGCTGCAACCATATCCCTAAATCTAAGAATAAGAATGATACTATAACTGAAAATAAAACATTAAAATTAGAATAATTAAAAATACCTATATTATACTTAATACAAATCGATGCAAAGCTAACTGCAAGAATTGGAAATAAAAATCTTAAGATTAATGTATTAATCAAAACAAAAGAAAAATTAATAATCCATCTTTTATAAGACTCAATTCTTCTTTTATAGATAGGAAAAATCAATTCTATTATAAATATTAGTAATAGAATAAGCAAAAAAGCGCTTAATCTAAGTGCAGCTTCATTATTAATAATATAATCCATATTTTTGCCTCTATAAAAAATATAAGGCCTTTTTATTTTAAGTAAAATAATTTAAAGATATTATATAAATATGTGTATATTAATTTAACTAGAAAAGATTATATATAATGGAAAATAAATTAGTAGATATAGCAAAAAATTCTAATGCTTGGCCATTTCAAGAAGCATTAAGAATATTAAAAAGTCTAAATGGAAAAACTCCTGAAAAAGGCTATGTTTTATTTGAAACTGGATATGGCCCTTCTGGTTTACCTCACATAGGAACTTTTGGTGAAGTAGCAAGAACAATTTTAGTTAAAAATGCTTTCAATCTAATATGTGATATTCCTACTAAACTTATTACATTTTCCGATGATATGGATGGTTTTAGAAAAGTTCCTGACAACGTTCCAAATCAAGAGATGCTAAAACTTCATATAGATAAACCTCTATCAAATGTTCCAGATCCATTTGAAAAATATAACAGCTTCGCAGAACATAATAATGAAAGGCTAAAATCATTTCTAGATAAATTTAACTTTGAATATGAGTTTAAATCTTCCACTGATTGTTATTTAAATGGTGATTTTGATAAATCCCTCCTAAGTATTTTAAAAAACTATGAAACAATACTTGAAATAATTCTTCCAACTTTAGGTAAAGATAGGAGAGAAACATATAGTCCTTTTCTTCCTTTATGCGAAGAAACAGGAAAGGTTCTTCAAGTACCTATAAATAATATTAATTTAAATAATGGAACTATAGAGTATACGAACGAAAATGGAAAAAATATTATTACTGAAGTTACGAAAGGTAAATGTAAACTTCAATGGAAAGCTGACTGGGCAATGCGTTGGGCGGCCTTAGATGTTAATTATGAGATGAATGGGAAAGATTTAACTCCATCATTCGATCTTTCAAAGAAAATTGTTCAAACAATTGGAGGTAAACCTCCAGTAAATATGGTTTACGAATTATTCTTAGATCAAAATGGAGAAAAAATATCAAAATCTAAAGGTAATGGTCTGTCTATAGAAGAATGGCTCTCATATGGAACCGAGGAAAGCCTTACACTTTATATGTACCAAAATCCTAAACGCGCTAAAAGACTATACTTTGATACTATACCAAAAAATGTAGACGAGTATTCAAGGTTTTTATCTAGTTCAAAAAATCAAGACATTGAATCACTTGTTAAAAACCCAGTATGGCATATTCATAACGGAAATATTCCAGAACATAACCAAGAGGTAAGTTATTCAATGCTATTAAATTTAGCTTCTGTATGTAATGCAAATAGTTCAGAAATTTTATGGGGTTTTATTGCTAAATATACAAATGATAATAACAAGTCGGATCCACTTATGAATAATTTAATTGAAAAGGCGCTTCAATATTATAAAGATTTTATTGCCCCTAATAAAAAATATAAAAAACCAAATGAAAATGAAATTATTGCACTACAATCCTTAAATAAACGATTAATTAAATTGAATAATTCTTCTGATTCCGAAGAAATTCAAAGTGAAGTTTATGAAACAGGAAAAGAACATAATTATGAAGAACTGAAAGAATGGTTTTCTACACTTTATGAGATACTCTTAGGACAAACACAAGGGCCTAGAATAGGATCATTTATTGCCTTATATGGTTGTAATGAAACAATAGAGTTAATAAACAAAGCTATTAAGGGTGAATTAACTAATTAGATAAAACCTTTTTATTAAATACTTCTTTTATTTTATTAATAGCTAAGCTATCAAAATCCGTCATTAAAGACCTAGACATTTCTTGAATTTTATAGTCTTTTTCTAATAATGATATGTTTCCTCCCATTTCCTGACTTTTAAAAACTTTTATATTTACATAAGAAATTCTATCACTTTTTTCATTAAGTAAATCAATAGTTATATCCAAATTCATCTCAATATTGATGGCAGCATTAGATATAAATAATTCTTCAATCTTATTATTATCTGAAACAGGAAGAGCTTTAATGCTAGCTTCATTAATTATAACTTTTAAGTTTCCATTATTATTTGAAGTCTTGGTATTTAGCCTTGCAATAGCCCAATAATTAACTAAAGACAATAAATCTTGTTTAACTAAGTGGTCTATATAGGGATTGGATATATTTGTATTGTATTTTTGTTCAACAATTAAACGGTCAGCATCTATTATAAAAGCCTTATAGTCATCAAAATTAATATCTTGAATTAAGTAATTTTTGTTAGTTGTACAACCACAAAGCAAAAACATCATTAATAATAAAATAAAACAACTATTTTTATACATACTTGATATTATATTGCTAAATTAATTTATCTGCAATAGTCCAAGAAAGAATTGCCTTTTGAATATGTAACCTATTTTCAGCTTCATCCCAAACTACTGATCTAGGACCATCAATTATTTTACTAGTAACTTCCTGTCCTCTATGTGCAGGCAAACAATGCATAAATATTGCATTATCAGAGGCAACCTTAAATAATTTTTCATTTACTTGAAAATTATTAAAGATTTTTTCTGGATTAATTATACCTTCGTCTCCCATAGAAACCCAGGTATCAGTACATATTGCATCTGCGTCTTTACACGCTTTCAATGGATCATCCATAATTTCTATATCTACCAAATTATCTTTAGCCCACTGAATAATATGATTGTCGGGTAATCGCTCATTAGGGCAAGCTAACCTTAATTTAAAATTAAAAACTTTTGAAGCATGTATCCAAGAATTAGCCATATTATTTCCATCACCCACCCATGCAACTATTCTATTTTCTATATCACCTAATTTTTCTTCAAAAGTCATTATATCTGCAAATACCTGACAAGGATGACTAATATCTGTCAATCCATTTATTACTGGAATATTGGAATGTTCAGCCATCTCCGTTAAAGTTTCATGTTTGCTAGCTCTAATCATAATGCCATCCAAATATCTTCCTAAAACCTTTGCTGTATCAGCAATACTTTCTCCTCGTCCCATTTGCATAGATTTTGCATCTAGATAAATGGCTGATCCACCTAATTCCGTCATTGCAACTTCAAAAGATATTCTTGTTCTCGTTGAAGGTTTTTCAAAAATCATTGCTAAAGTTCTACCTAATAATGGTGCTCCTTCTAATAAACCTCTACCGCTAGATTTATAAAATTTAGCTGTTTGTAATAATTTTCTAGCTATACCATCTTCTAGAATGTTTATATCAATAAGGTTTCTCATAGTTATTCTACTATCATTTTATCTAGAGTTTTTTTCAATATTTTTATACATTTATCCGCATGCTCAAGATTAATATTCAAAGGAGGTAAAAAACGTAGAACATTATTTCCAGCAGGCACACTAAGCAAACCCTCATCTCTTAAATTTGCACATAAATCAACATTACTCACGTTACATATTATACCTATCATCAGTCCTTTACCTCTAGCTCCTTTAAGTATGGAAGGATAATTGTGAGAAAGAACTTCAATCTCTTGAAATAATTTATTACCGATTTTAGTTACATTATCCAAAAAACCATTTTCAATAACTTGAGTTATTACTGATCTAGCAACACTAGATGCTAGAAAATTTCCACCAAAAGTAGATCCATGTGTTCCAGGAGACATTCCAGATGCAGCTTCATTTTTAGCTACAACTGCTCCAATAGGAAATCCTCCTCCTAAACCTTTAGCAATTGCCATTACATCAGGAACTATTTCTGACCATTGATGCGCAAATAATTTTCCCGTTCTTCCTATACCTGTTTGCACCTCATCCAAAGCCAGGAGTATTTTATTTTCTGAACACAATATTCTTAATTTTTTTAAAAAGCCTTTTGGAGATCTATTAATTCCGCCTTCCCCTTGAATAGGTTCAACCAAAATGGCTGCTGTATTTTTATTTATAGATTTTTTTATTTCATTAATATTGCCAAAAGGAACTCTTGTAAAACCATTTGTATTAACTCCAAAGCCTTCTCTATGTTTTTCATTATCACCAGCAGCAAGAGTTCCTAGTGTTCTTCCATGAAAAGCGCTACTACAAACTAAAATTTCAATTTTATTTTCATCGCCTTTATTAAAATGATATTTCCTACATAATTTGATAGTTCCTTCTAATGCCTCAGCACCTGAATTACAAAAAAATACACTTTCTCCAAATGAGTTTTTGCATATAAGCTCTGCTAGTTCTCCTTGTGGTTTTATATTATATAGATTAGAGGTATGCCATAATTTTTTAGACTGGCTAATAAGAGTATTAATCAACTCTTCATTGGAATGACCTAAAGTATTTACTGCTATTCCTGTGGCAAAATCCAAATATTTTTTTTTATCATTTGTAAACAGCCAAGGTCCTTCTCCTCTCTCAAAAGAAAGATCTATCCGACCATATGTTGGCATAACATTTTTCATTTAAAAACCTCTATAAAAAGTCTATAATATTAGCAGATAAAACATAAAAAAGCTAAATAAAATTATTTTTTATGCTTTAAGCTTAAACCCTGTCTTTAGCATTATTATAGATGCTATATATAAAAATATATTCAATACAAGTAGGATTATCGCTCCAAGGTAAATATTAGAATCTGAGTAACCTATCATTGAGAAACGAAAACCATCAATCATATAAAAAAATGGATTTAATTGGCTAATATAATAAAAATTATCTGGTAAAATCTTTATAGAATAAAATGTTCCTGATAGTAACGATAGAGGTGTAACAATAAAATTCGTTATAGCCGCAACATGTTCAAATTTACTTGACCATATTCCAGTAATTAAACCTAACAAACCCATAAATGAACAAGATAAAATAGAAAAATATATAAGAACAAAAGGATTATATATTTTTAAGGGAACAAAAATTAAAACTAATAAAGACACAGATATACCTACAAATAATCCTCTACATATCGCGCCAGCTAAAAAAGCTGAGGCAAACTCTACGGATGTAAGTGGAGGAAGTAATAAATCAGTTATATTCCCGGCAACTTTTGCGCTTAATAACGATGAAGAGGTGTTACCAAAAGCATTTTGTATCATTGCCATTACAATTAAGCCTGGTGCAAGAAACTCTAAAAACGGTATATCTTGTACTAATTTTGAAGATCTACCTAAAGCCAATGCAAAAATTATTAAAAAAAGAAGTGTAGTTAATGCTGGCCCTAAGATAGTTTGAAGATATATTTTTAAAAAACGGTTTATTTCTCTCTTAAAAAGAGTGTAAACCCCTATCCAATTAACACTGTTAAAACCTTTGACAGACCTTTCAGAAATAAACTTATTTTTTTGCATGAGAATATATAACCTGCTAAGTATTTAAAAGTATACATATAATTATAAATTTTAGGAAGAAAATGCAAATATTTCATAATCCTAGATGTTCTAAATCTAGAGCAACTCTAAATATAATTATAGAAAATAATATAAAGCCAGATATAATCCTTTATTTGGAAAATCCTTTATCCGTTGCAGAAATTAGAATAATAATTAAAAAATTAAATACTTCGGCAAATAATATTATTAGAAAAAATGAAGAGGTTTATAAGAATTTAAATTTAAATGAAGCCGATGAAGAGACGTTAATTGAAAAAATATCTGAAAATCCAATTTTATTAGAGAGGCCTATAGTCGTTAAAGGTAATAAGGCAATTATTGGGCGCCCCCCAGAAAATGTTAAAATATTATTTTAGTTTAATTAATAACTTGCATTTTATAACCTTTAAGTATTTTCCATCCATTTAATACTTCTTTTGAAGACATTATTTTTTTTCCAGGTCTTTGAAGAAGATTTATCTTAATTGAATTTTCAGAACATTTAACAATAATAGGGGTATCAAATATTACACCATTTTTTACTTTTACATTATTTTTAATAACCTCAGCATCTATTATTTTAATATTTTCATCTTTTATTCGACATTTAGCACCAGGAAATGGACTTAATGCCCTAATTTGATTAAATATTTCATCAGCTTTTCTATTCCAATCTATAATTTCATCTTCTTTGAATATTTTTTTTGCATAAGTTGCCCCCTCAGGTGTCTGAGGAGTTGGCTTAATTATATTATTTGCAAATTTTAAAATACTAACTTTTAACAACTCTGCTCCTCTAAGAGACAATAAGTTTGTTAAATCGTCATTATTTTGCGTGTCTTTTATGGCAATAGTAATTTTAGAAATAATATCTCCTGTATCTAACCCTTCATCCATTAACATTATTGTTATTCCTGTATTTTGATCTCCTGCCATTATAGCTCTTTGAATAGGAGCAGCTCCTCGCCATCTTGGTAACAAAGAAGCGTGTAAATTTATACAGCCATACTTAGGTAATTTTATTAATTCTTTTGGTAATATATAACCAAAAGCCACTACAATAATCATATCTAAATTTAAGCTTTTCAAAAATTTAATATTATCTTTTAATTGGTTACCAAATATAACCTTTATTCCATTTTGTTCAGCGAATTCTTGTACAGGCTGTTTTTTAATTTTTTTACCTCTATTTGCTCGCCTAGGTTCCTGGGTAAAAACTACTGGAATATCATGTCCAGATCCTAGAAGTTCTTTAAGGCTGGGAACAGAAAATTCAGGACTACCCATAAAACATAATTTAAGTTTACTATTCATAAATAAATTATATAGATTTATTTATATTTTTCTTGAATTTTTGCATTTTTTTTAAAATAATTTGACGCTTCAATCTAGATATATAAGAAGTAAATAAAGTACCTGACAAATGGTCTATCTCATGTTGAACGCAAACAGCTTCAAAACCAGTAAAAAATTTTTCTTTTTTATTTCCTTCAAAATCTAAAAATTTGACGTTAAGAGATTCTGGCCTTGAAATTGAAAAATAATGATCAGGAAAAGATAAACACCCCTCTTCATATTCTTTACAAGTATCTGACTGATTTATTATTTTTGGATTCAATAATACTATTGGATTAGATTCTTTATCCTTATTAGAACAATCCATAACTATTACTTGCAAAGACTCATTTACTTGAGGAGCTGCCAAACCAACCCCATTATTTTTATACATTGTCTCAAACATATTATTAATAAAGCTTTTTAGATGTTTATCAATATTCTTAACTTCATCAGCTTTTTTCTCTAAAACTTTTGAGGGCGCATAAACTAAATTGAGTATACTCATTATAAAAATTTTCTATTACTTTTATAAAATTAAAACTATCTCTATATTAATTAAACAAATACATTAGAAATGTAAAATATATATTAACTTATCAACAGGTTTAACTATGAATGATCTAAATTTATTAATTATAATAGGAATTGGCGTATTCATCTTATCAATTTTTAGTTTAGTAATTTATTTAATACAAAAAAAATTATTTGATACAATGAAAAGTAATTTAAAATCTATTAATAATGAGACAGAATTAGATTTTCGTGAAAAAAGGATTTCTGATTTAATAGAACCTCTTACTACTCAGCTACAAACACTTAATAAAAGTGTAAATGATATAGAAAAAAATAGAATTGAGTCTTACGGAAGACTTTCAGAACAAGTTGATATTCTAGCTAATGGTACACGACAATTAGAACAAGCACTTCGTTCTCCTACATTAAGAGGTAAATGGGGAGAAGTTCAACTTAAAAGAATTTTAGAATTAGCTGGAATGTCTGAACATGTTGACTTTAATTTACAAAAAGAATTATCTAATAACGGAGGAAGACCTGATGCTATAATACATTTACCAGGAAACCGGTCTTTAGCTATAGATGCAAAGACACCATTATCATCTTATATAGAATATACAGAGGCTAATTCAGAAGATGAGAAGAATGAAAAACTTAAAAAACATGCAATGAATATCAAAAATACAGCAAAATTGTTAGGACAAAAAGAATATCAAAATGCCATAGAAGGCGATTTAGATTTTGTTATAATGTTTATTCCAGGTGATCATTTTTTTACTGCAGCTACTAGATTTGACCCAGATATTTTTGAAAATGCTCTTAAAAATAAAGTTTTAATATGTACACCAGCTACACTAATTGCCTTATTGAAAGGAATATCTTTTAATTGGCAGCAAGCAAGCCTTGCAAAAAATGTAAAAGAGATAGCACTTCATTCTCAAGAATTACAATTAAGAATTATTAGATTCTTCGGTTATATAGACGGAATAAAAAAAGGGATAGAAACAGCCGGTGATAATTATGATAAATTGATAAATTCAATAGAAAAAAGAATTATGCCTCAAATAAAAAAAATATCGGACCTAGGAGCTATGGAAAATATTAAAAAGGAAAATATTCCTGACAAAACTAGAGTTAATTTAAGAAAAAAATCAGATCAAAAATAAATTTATTTATTATTTAAAATTTTTCTAGAATCTATTGCTGCTCCAATAGTTCCATCATCAAGATAATCCAACTCACCTCCAATTGGAATACCCTGAGCTAATCTTGAAACAGTTATATTCATATCTTTAATTAAATCAGTTATATAAAAACTTGTTGTTTGTCCAGCCAATGTAGCAGAAGTAGCTAATATAACCTCTTCAACATTATTCTCTTTAATATTATTGATTAGCTCTTTAATCCTCAAGTCTTCAGGATTAATTCCATCTATAGCGCTTAAGACACCTCCTAAGATATGGTATCGGCCTCTATAAGTGTTAGAGCGTTCTAAGGCCCATAAATCAGTTATATCTTCTACAACACAAATAATTTTTTTATCTCTTTTATCATCCTTACATATTCCACAAATATCATCAGAATCTATATTACCACATATGGAACATAATTTTATATTTTCAGAGACTTGGATAAGAGCTTTCGCAAGAGGTAACATTAATTTTTCAGGATTCTTAATTAAATTTAAAACGCCTCGCCTTGCTGACCTTGGCCCTAGTCCCGGCATTTTGGCCATTAATGTTATTAAATTTTTTATTTCCTTTGATTCCATTTTATAAAAATGATTTCATATCAAATGGTAGAGACATTCCTCCAGTTGCCTTATTCATTTCAGAATCGCAGAATTCGTCTGACTTCTTCTTAGCTTCTGAATAAGCAAACTTTACTGATTCCTCCACCTGGGTCGTATTTTTGATTTCCTCATACAAAATTGATAAATCAACTAATACTCCTTTACCATTTATTTTAACTTTTACAAGTCCATCAGAACTCTCTCCAAAAAAAAATGTATTTTCAATATTTTGCTTTAACTTTGAGAAGTTTGATTTCATTTCTTGTGCTTGTTTAAGCATATTTAGCATATTTTTCATTTAATTTTTCCTTTAATTTTCTTCCAAATTTTTTATATCAATAATCTTTGATTCAGGAAATTCATTAAGTATAGATTTTACTATAATATTCTCCTTAAGTTTGTTCTTTTTATTTTCTTTTTCAATTTCGATCTTTTCTGTAATCGAGCTTGCCTCATTTTGTTTTTCTACTACTTCAATTTGCCAATTTTTTTTTGTTATTTTTAACAAAGATTTTTTTATATTATTTAAAAAGTCATTATATTCTTTTTTAACAAAACTAACTTTTAAATTATAAGGTTTATACTCAATCATTCTAATTTGATCTATAAGAATAGTATATAATGATAATTCTTTATTATATTTTACAAACTCTAATAGTTCATCAAACGTATTTAAATTATAAGAAATATCTAAATTAGAACTTCCATCGTCTTCATGTAAAATATTAGTTTTAGAAGTATGATCTAATTTAGATTTTTTTTTTATTATACTTGATTTTTCAATCAAATCTTTTAGATCAGGCAAATTTGCAGCATAAGTGACTCTTAATAGGATCATTTCAGTTGCTTCTTTTATAGAATATGTTGATTGTATTTCTGTTTGTCCTTTTACCAAAATTTGCCAGCACTTGCTTACTGAGGGAATATTCAGATTTTTAGCACTACTAATTGCGCGAGTTGCTTCATACTCAGACATAGTTTGTGTCATATCTAAAGTTGGCACTGCAATAGCTCTTGTTACGTTATGACAAATATGCATTAATTCTTCTATTATTAAAAACGGATCAGACCCATCATTAATTAAAGTTTCAAAGTTATTGATGACTTTTAAAGGTTCTCCTTCCATGAGAGAGTCAAATAAATCCCATAACTTAGATTTATCTGAAAGTCCTAACATAGATTTAACATCCTCATCTTTAATATCACTTTTACTAATACTGATTGCTTGGTCTAAGAGACTTAATGAATCTCTCACACTTCCCTCGCTTGATCTCGCAAGTAAATTTAGAGATTCAGTGTCAATCTCTACTTTTTCATTTTTACAAATCATTTTTAAATGATTAATTATTTCTGATGTAGAAACTCTTCTTAGGTCATACTTCTGACACCTAGATAATACAGTAATAGGTATTTTTCTAATTTCTGTTGTACAAAATATAAATTTTGCATGATCAGGTGGTTCTTCGAGAGTTTTAAGTAAGGCATTAAAAGCCTGATTAGATAACATATGTACTTCATCAATAATATAAATTCTAAATCTGCCAACAGATGGTTTATATCTGACACCTTCTGTAAGCTCTCGCATATCATCTACACCTGTATGAGATGCCGCATCTATTTCTATAATATCAACATGCCTATCATTTTGTGCAGCTAAACATGATTCACAAACACCGCAAGGAGCAATAGTAGGGTGATTATTTTTTAAACAATTTAATCCTTTAGCTACAATTCTAGCTGCTGTAGTCTTACCTACCCCTCTAACACCCGTAAACAAAAAAGCATGGGCTATTCTATTTAAATCAAAAGCATTGCTAAGTATTCTTACAGTGGCAGATTGCCCTATTAAGTTGTCAAAAGTTTTAGGTCTATATCTTCGAGCTAATACTCTATATTCACCAGAATTATCATCTTTTTTATATACTTTATCTATATTTACTTTACCATTATCCAAAATAAAATCTTTCAGCTTACATGTCTAATTGAAAGGAGACCGAAACAACCCGTGAACAGAATGCTACGGCTGCTTCTTTTCAGACCTGACCGAATTCACAAAAGACACGTCCATAACGATCTCCCATATATATTATAAACAATTATTAATTAGTTCCAAGAAGA
>JAYGEJ010000048.1:0-6982 GCA_046582425.1 Alphaproteobacteria bacterium | reverse complement strand
AAATTTATCAAATGAAATATTTAATTTTTTTAATGTCGAAAAAAATAATTAATAGTTAAATATTTGTAATAAGAACCAAGAAATTATAAGTTATAAGTTATGTTTAAATTGAAAAATATACCAAATATACTTACTTTTAGTAGGCTAGCATGCTGTCCTTTATGGCTTATATTATTTTATTTTGATTATTATTATTTTTCATTAATATTAGTTATTTATTCCTCACTTAGTGATTACTTCGATGGTTTTTTAGCAAGAAAACTAAATTCTGAAAGTATAATAGGCAAAACTTTAGATCCTATAGCTGATAAAATATTTACCTGTACAGTTTTATTAACCTTTGTTTCAGATACAAGAGCAAACTTTATCATAGTCGCAATTATAATTGTTAGAGAAATTATTATATCAGGTTTAAGAGAAGCATTAGCAATTTATAAGCAATCAGAAATTTTAAATGTAACACTCTTATCAAAAATTAAAACTACATTTCAATTTATAGCTATTTTTATTCTAACTTTAATACCTTTAAGTATTGAATATTCTTCAAAAATTTATCAAGTTGGTACTATATTTTTATATATAACAACTATTTTAACTATATATACTGGTTATAAATATGTTATAAAAAGCATTATTGTACTAAATAAAATTAAGAAAGATTAAAATGCAAATTAAATATTTTTCTTGGGTTAAAGATCAAATAGGAATTGAATCAGAAAATATAACTATCACTAAAAAAATAGATTCGGTTATTGACTTAATTACCTTTCTTAAGAATAAGAATGAAAAATACTGTAAAGCTTTTGAAGATTTATCAGTGATAAGGTGCGCAGTTAATATGGAAGTAACTAATTTGGAAAAAAAAATAAGCGATAATGATGAAATCGCTTTTTTTCCTCCTATGACAGGAGGCTAATTATGATTAAAGTCCAAAAAAATGATTTTGATGTTAATCAAGAAATAAAAAATGTTTCATCAGAAAATAAAAATATTGGAGGTATAGGTTTATTTATTGGCAAAGTAAGAGAAGGAAATGATTCTGAATTAAAATCTATGACACTAGAACATTATCCAATAATGACAGAGAAACAGTTAGAACATATTAATAATGAAGCGAAAGTTAGATGGCGTTTAATAGACAGTTTGATTATTCATCGATATGGTAAACTTTATCCTGGAGATCAAATAGTACTTGTAGCTACATTTTCTGAGCATAGAGCTGATGCTTTAAAAGCTTGTGAATTTCTAATCGATTGGTTAAAAACTAAAGCACCTTTTTGGAAATTAGAAGAATCTAAAGAAGGAAAAGTATGGGTAGAAGAAAAAAAGAGTGATTTAAAAGCTGCAAATAAATGGAAGTTATAATTTAATTTGGCCTGTTGCTTTATTATATTCCTCTATCATTAATTTACATATGTTGTCAGGCTTAAAATTATAGTTTTCTATTTGACTAACTGGAGTAATTTCAGCAGCTGTCCCTGTACAAAAGACTTCGTCAGCCATTGCTAACTCTTCCAGCTTAATATGCCTTTCAAATAATTTTATGCCTTTATTATTAGCTATTTTAATAACTTCTTGTCTGGTAATTCCATTTAGAAAACAATCTGCTTTAGGTGTATGTATTTCGCCATTTATTACTAAAAATATATTGGCACTAGTAGTTTCAGCAATGTAGCCTCGATAGTCTAACATTAAAGCGTCTTCGCATCCATTTCTTTCAGCTTCATGTTTTGCAAGTGTACAAATCATATAAAGCCCTGCAGATTTTGTAGAAACTGGTGCTGTATCTGGAGATGGTCTTTTCCATTTTGCTAATTCTAGTTTAATACCTTTAAGTCTTGCCTCCGGCGTGTAATAACTAGGCCACTCCCAGGCTGCTACAGCGAGATGAATTTTATTTTTTTGAGCACTAATACCCATCATTTCGCTTCCTCTCCATGCAACTGGTCTTACATAACCATTTTTAATATTATTTGCATCTAGTACAATTTTTCTTATTTCACAGATTTGTTCTACATTATAAGGAATTGTAAATCCTAAAGTATTTGCAGAATGGTGTAATCTTTCAGTATGTTCTAATTCTCTAAAAACTTTGCCATCATAACATCTTTCACCTTCAAATACAGAAGAAGCATAATGTAATCCATGAGTGAGTACATGAATTTTAGTTTCTTTCCAATCCACTAATTCTCCATCAAACCAAATATAACCATCATTTAGACTAAAGTCTTCCATATGAAATTCTCCCAAGGATTAGCAAAAGATATATAAAAAAAATGTAGACTAATATTACTTTCATATTTTATCAATAAAATCATTAAAAAATATTTAAATTTTAAAAAATAAGTTTATAGACTTAATATATAGATTAAAGTTAAATTATTGTAATGATAAATAAATCTAAAAATATAAATTTATCCGCACACATTTTAGTAGTAGATGATGATAAAAAACTTAATGCATTATTGGAGAAATTTCTCATAGATAATAATCATTTTGTTGATACTGCAAAAAATGCAAGTTCTGCAAGAAAAAAAATTAGTGTTGTCTCTTATGATATAATAATTCTAGACATAATGATGCCAGGAGAAAATGGCATTGAATTATTAAAATTTATTAGACAAAAGTATAACACTCCAGTTCTTATGCTTTCTGCTATGAAAGAAACTAAAAATAGAATTATTGGTTTTGAAGAAGGGGCTGATGATTATTTAGGAAAACCATTTGAACCTCAAGAATTACTTCTAAGAATTAAAGCTATTTTAAGGAGAACTGAAGAAAATAAATTATCTTCCTCATATGATAATAATTTAATTAGATTTGGAGATATTTTATATAATCCAGATATATCTACAGTATGGAAAAATAATAATAAAATTACATTAACTTCTAAAGAAAACGAACTTCTTAAAATATTAGTAGAAGGAAAAGGAAATACAATTAACAGATACATATTGATAAATAATTTAAAATTAGGATCTCGAGGAATTGATATAACTATTAGTAGACTAAGAAAAAAAATAGAAAATAATCCAAAAAGTCCTTCTAATATATTAACAATAAGAGGTGAAGGATACGCCTTACCACAAAACACTTTGGATAACCAATGAGACTAAGAGATATTATGCCTAAAAGTCTGTTTGGAAGGTCTCTATTCATAGTAGGTTTACCATTAATATTTTTACAAATTTTTTTAGGATATTTTTTCTTTGAAAGACATTGGGACGATGTAGGTAGAAGACTTGTATTAGCGGTTGCAGGAGAAATAGCATTAATATCTGAAAAAATTATTCTTTCTGAGAATAATCATATTTTAGAAGAACAAATAATAGAGGACTCTGCAAATTTTTTCGGAGCTAAAGTTAAAATTCTTTCAGATACTATTCTTAAAGAAAATGAATTAATACATCCTAAAAAAACACGCCTAGATAGAGCATTATCTAAATCTTTAAAAGAAAGAATAAATTTTTTTCATACTTTCAATACATCTATATCTCCAGATAAAGTTATGATATATGTACAACTTCCAAATAAAGTTTTATTAACTGAGATATCTAAGAAAAGACTATATAGTTCTACTACTTATATTTTTATTGCAGTTATGCTGATATCATCTCTTTTACTCCTAAGTTTAGCAATATTTTTCTTAAGGAGACAAATTAGCCCTTTAAAAGAACTATCTAATGCTGCAGATGCCTTTGGTAAAGGAGATACTTTTTATGCTCTAAAACCTAGAGGTGCTGATGAAGTTAGACATGTAACTCATGCTTTCTTAGATATGAGAGAACGAATAAGGCTACATATTGAACAAAGAACAAACATGTTAGCTGGAGTAAGTCATGATTTAAGAACTCCACTCACTAGAATGAAGCTTCAAATTGAAATGCTTTCTATAAATGAAGATAAAATTGGCTTAAAAGAAGATGTAAATCAGATGGAACAAATGTTAGAAGCATATTTATCATTTATTAAAGAGAAAGAAATGGAGATAAGTGTTAAATCAGATATTTCTAAACTTATAGGAAGCATCATATTAGATGCCAAAAGAAATGATGATATTATATTACCTAAAAAAATTGAAACACTAGATGCTAAAGTAAGAAAAAATGATTTAAGACGAGCTATAACTAATTTGACATCTAATGCATCTAGAGAAAGTAAAATAGTTGAAATTTCTTTAATTAAAAAAGATAAAAATGCTCTTATTATTATTGATGATGATGGTCCTGGAATTAAGGAAGAAGATTATTCTTCAGTATTCAAAGCATTTTATAGGATAGAAAATTCAAGAAACCTATCAACTGGTGGTTTAGGATTAGGTTTAACTATTGCTAGAGATATAGCTAGAAGTCATGGAGGAGATATAAAATTAGAAAAGTCACATTTAGGCGGATTAAAAGCAATACTATCCATTCCTATTTAAAAATTATGATATAATTTGATTTACTTTTTCAGCAAAAGATAAACGTTTATCAAGTATAGCCATAAATGCTTCTTCGTTAGAAATATCTCCCTTATTCCAATCTCTTAGCGACAAAAACCATATTATTGTTAATGCTTTTATTTTAATAAGCCCTAAAGGTCCCTTTGTCGGAATATCAGAATAATTTAATATTAATTTCATACCTTTTAATGCCCTGTTAAAGCTATAAGTAGATTCTATTAAACTTTTTTTTGATAGTTTAATTAAAGCATCGACCTCTTTTTTTTTAGATTTTATAACATCAAAACGACATAACATTAATTCTAAAACTCTTTCTTTTTTTGAAACTTTTTGCAATTCTTCTATAGATAAATTATTTACCATTTCAAAATTTATCTTATCAGACCAATAATCTAGCAATTTATTCTTAGAACTACATAATAACAATATATCCTCCAATGGACATTTAGATAACTTAGATAATTTTTTCATATCTAAGTGATTCCATCTGTTTGCTATTAATTCTTTTATAGCTATAGCAACTAATATATTTTTTAATTCTTTATTACTCACTTATCACCATTTACTTTTTTTATAATAAAATACTTCTATATAAAAAAGTATCAAGCTAACTCTTATAATTTAATTAGGAAGATAATGATATAGATTTTTTTACTGCAGCACTAATAGCCTTATCTATAGTTTTAAGAAATATACTATTTTTATTAAACTCTTCAAGTGCTGCTTCTGTTACTCCTCCAGGACTGGTCACATCTATTCTTAATTTATCTGGAGATTTAGGAGAAATAGATGCCATATAACTTGCTCCTAATAACGTTTCTTTAACTAATATACCTGCAGTTTTTTGATCTAGGCCATTAGTAACTGCAGATTTTATTAAGTACTCTATTAAAAGGAATACATATGCCGGTCCGCTTCCAGAAATTGCTGTAACAATATCCATTTTGTTTTCTTGTTTAAGCTCTACTACTTTTCCAACAGCAGAAAATATTGTTTTAGTATTTTTTAAATTTGAATTATTAGTTTTTTCACAAGGATAAATAGCTGTTATCCCCTTTCCATAACTTGCAGGAGTATTCGGCATTACGCGTATTATAGAACTTTTATTTCCAAAAATATTTTTGAAGAATTTTATTTTTTTACCAGCCACTATTGAAATTATTATTAAGTTAGTATTTATATAATCTTTTATTTCATAAGCCACGTTTTCAACAATTTGAGGTTTTACAGCAATTAATAATGCTTTTATTCCTAATTTCTTAATTTCTAGCTCAGCAATATTTTCATAAACACTTAAACCTCTTCTTTTTAAAGAAAGTCTTTTTTTTGAGTTTGGTTCTATTATAAATATATCACTTTTCTTCATTATTTGATTGGATAAAATTCCATCTATAATAGCTGAACCCATATTGCCGCAACCTATAAATAAAATTGGGAATTTAAGCACCAAATATACTAAGCCTCACCCTGAGTCTCTAATAATGAAGCCTCTATAGCTTGATTTGGAGTTTTATCTCCCCATAAGAGAAATTGAAACGAAGGATAATACTTATCACAATCTACTAAAGAAGATGATAAAATATTTTCTATTATTTCAGGAGTAATTGATGAAAAATCAAAACTTATTAAAGAGTTTCTATACATTAAATAACCATCTTCTACCCATAATTCAAAATGCCCAGAGCTAATATTTAAGTTTATTTTATTTAGTAACACATATAATGAGTTGTACTTCTTAAAAGGTACTTTAATATTATAAGTCCAAGTATACTGCAGTAACTTATTATCATTACTCCAAGCTAAAGTAAGCTGATAATCACACCATTCTCCAGCCACTTCAACATATAAAGTATCATTATCCGGCCTATTATGAGGCCAATCATTTGAAACTACTACATCTTCAATTAAATCTAATGGATTAAAGTTATTATTTTCTGAATCTGATAACAGAGCTCTCATAATCAACCTTTATATACTAAATATAGTATCTTATAAAAATTAACATCTATATACAGTATAATCTCAAAAGCCAACAAAAAGTGCAAATCAATCATAGAATATAAAATCAATCAAAATAAATATAAATAAAATCAATAGCTTATGTACGATTTAAACTTATAAAGTGTGCATTTTTATAATATAAGATTAATATTTTTATGATTTATATGAGAATCGGCAAAAGTTAAGCCCTTATTTTTTAAATTTTTTATTTATTAGTGTTATTTTATTTTCTAATAAATTGATTTTTTTACTTAATTTATCATTTTGTATTCTTGCTTCTTCAGCCATCTTTTTAACAACCAAGAAATCTTTCTTATTAATTAAATCTAATTTTAATATCACTTTTTCTACTCTATCTTTTATTCTTTCTTCTACTTCATCTTTCAAAATTCCTAATGCAGAGCTTGCTCCTCCCAATAATTTAACTATATCCTCTTTAATAAATTCTTTCTTTGACATTTTTTATCCTTAAATTTTTATAAAAAGTTACATATTTTCATAGTAGTATATATAATTTTTATATAATTAAATATTTAA
>JAYGEJ010000155.1:0-5860 GCA_046582425.1 Alphaproteobacteria bacterium | reverse complement strand
CTTGTAAATCAGCTCGGTAATGCTGGACTAGCCGGTTTAATTTCGGTTGGCATTATTATGTGGCTGTTCGGAAAAAAATAAAAACTAGTATAAAGTTATAAAAATATTTTATAACTTTTTAAGTTTATATACGCTCTATTTTTCATAATTATAATTTTTAAAATAGAGCGTATTATAAAAGGTCGTAAATATGGAAAACATTCTTAAAAAATATTCTGCAAAAATTAGCACAATTAGTAAATTTATATGGAAGTTATCCGAATTAGGTCTTGCAATCGCAATTGCTGGACTAGTATTATTTTTACTTTTAGGAGAAAGTTCTGGAACATTTTCAGTAAGTGTTGCAGAGAACTTTACTGAAATTGCAAATTCCTTGGGACCTAAGGGAATATCTGCAATATTGGCCGCAGCAGTATTTCTTCTAATCTCTAAAAGACTAATAGACAAAAAATAAGAGATATTATTGACATCATACATAAGTAAGTTTAAGTATGCATCTAATTTAACTATTGGATAATATAATGAAAGTTTTAAAATCTCTTAAAAGTGCTAAACTTCGCGATAAAGACTGTAAAGTCATAAAACGCTTTGGCAAAACTTTTGTAATTAATAAAAAAAATCCTAGACTTAAAGCAAGACAAGGTTAATTTTTTCATTTTGTAATTAATATTGCTCTAAAATCATTTACATTAGTATAAGTGGGGCCCGTTTCAACTATATCCCCTAATTTATTAAAAAATGAATATGAATCATTTCTTTCTAAAAAATCTTTAGGGTTCATGCCTTTATTATATGCCCTTTCAAGTGTATCAGGGTATAATATTGCACCTGCATTATTCTCACTACCATCAATACCATCAGTATCACACGCAATAGCATAAACATTTTCTTTAGAAGACAGGGTAATTGCTAAAGAAAGTAAAAATTGAGTATTTCTTCCTCCTTTTCCATTTTTACTTTTAATTGTGACAGTCGTTTCACCTCCAGATAAAATACATAACGGCGCTTTAGCGGGTTGTCCAAACTTTATAACTTGTTTTACAATTGCTGCATGCATTATTCCTACATCATTAGATTCTCCTTCAATTGAATCACTTAAAATTAGAGGATCAAAATTTTGATTTTTTGCTACTTTTGCAGCTTCTAAAAGAGCATTTTGAGGTCTAGCAATTATGTTAAATATTGAATTATTAAATACTTTATCATTACTTTTTGGAGTTTCATTAATATCAGATTTTAACATTTCATAAATATTTTTAGAACAATTAATATTATATTTATATAAAACATCTAATGCATCTTTATTACTGGTACTATCAGGATAAGTTGGGCCTGATGCTATCACTCCAAAATCATCTCCAGGAACATCACTAATAGCTAAAGTAATAATTTTTGCAGGATAGGCATAACTGGCTAATTGTCCTCCTTTAACATTGGATAAGTGTTTTCTCACAGAATTAATTTCAGATATTGTTGCCCCGCATCTCAATAAGTTATTAGTTAAATCTTGTTTTTCATCTAAACTTATATTTGTTAAAGGAGAAACTAATAATGATGAACCTCCTCCTGAAATTAAAACTACTATTAGGTCTTCTTTTTTAAGAGGTTTAATTAAACTAATTATGTCACTGGTTGCATCTAAACCAGCTTTGTCTGGAGTGGGATGTGAAGCCTCTATAATTTTAATATTCTCACATTTTTTTTTATGGCCATACCTAGTAATTACTATACCATGAAGGTTATTATATCCTTTTTTATTCCATGCTATTTCAAAAGATCTAGCCATTTCAGCGGAAGCTTTTCCAGCACCAATTACAACTGTTTTTCCAGAAGGTTGTTTATCGGGTATATATTTAGACATTAAATTTGCAGGGTGAGAAATAGATACTGCCTCATTAAACATTTTTATAAGTATATTTTTTAACCTATTATTTTTCATTAGACTTATTCTCTTATCTAATTATATCTTTATAAGAAATAATTTATTTAATTTTACTTTTTTGGTTACTAATGATCATTAATAATTTCAGAAACATTAAAAAAAAACACCCTAAGTTACCATTGCTATTTTGCTGTGATCATGCTTCAAATTTAATACCTAATCAATATAAAAAACTCGGATTAAATGAAAAAATTCTTAATAGCCATATAGCATATGATATAGGAGCTCAAACATTAACTAAAAAACTATCGAGCGTATTCAAAACTAACGCCGTGATGGCAAAATATTCTAGACTTTTTATAGATCTAAATAGAGATAAAAATCATTTAAATTTAATTACTGAAAAAAGTGATAATATAGAAATTCCTGGAAATAAAAATCTATCTAAATCAGAAAAGTTGTATAGAATAAATAATTTTCATGAGACCTATCATAACGAATTAAAATTAACTTTAAAAACTATGGATAAATTATTTTTATGTAAAACTGCTTTAATATGTATCCACTCATTTACATCGTCATTGAAAAATAAAAAAAAACGTCCCTGGGAAATTGGATTACTATATAGAAATGACAAAAGTTTATATAAACCAATAATTAAATATTTGAACAGTAACTCAAAATATAAAATTGGAAAAAATAAGCCATACAGTGGTTTTGAAGATGTTAATTATACAATGACCTATCATGGAGAACTAGATGAAAGGCCTTTTATATCAATAGAAATAAGAAATGATATTTTTTCGAGAAATAACTCCTCTAAAATTGATGAGCTGTCTATTAAAATTAGCCAGGCTATTTATTACTCACAAATTGAACTAGGCTTTCCATATAATAATTTTGCAAAAAAACTTAACTTATCTTAAAATAATGATAATTGGAGAATAAATTATGGATGAGCAGAAAAAAGAAAAAATTGAAGCCGCAACGTTTAGAAGACTGTTAAAACATTTCCAAGAAAATCCTAATATTCAAAATATAGATTTAATGGAATTAGCAGATTTCTGTAGAAATTGTATATCAAAATGGTACTCTGAAGAGTCTTCTAAAAATGGAATTAGTTTGGACTATGATGATGCAAGAGAGTTAGTTTACGGAATGCCATATAAAGATTGGAAAGAAAAATATCAGGCAGAACAATCTAGTGAAAGAATAGAAAAGCTAAATAGTAAATTTCATAAACATTAATTAATTTAAATTATGATAACTTTTATACCATTCAATGAACTTAGGGATACCTTCATCTAACTTAGTTTTAGGTTTAAAATTATAATCAGCTTGTATATCTTTAATATCTGCATAAGTGTTAGTAACATCACCTTTCTGTAGAGGTTTCATTATTTTAATTGCTTTTTTACCTAAATTTTCTTCTATTAATGAAATAAAATTTAATAAATTTTCTGGTCTATTATTTCCAATATTATAGACCTTAGAAAAGCTTTCATTACTATCATCTTTACACGAATCTAATATAGATATTGTTCCATTTATTATATCATCAATATATGTAAAATCTCTTTCCATATTACCGTGATTAAAAACTTCTATAGGCTCTTCGTTTATTATTTTTTTAGTAAAAATCCAAGTTGCCATATCTGGCCTTCCCCATGGACCGTAAACTGTAAAAAATCTAAGCCCTATAGTATTTATTCCATACAAATGATTGTAAGTATATGACATTAACTCATCTGATCTTTTAGTAGCAGCATAAAGAGAAACTGGGGTATCAACTCTGTCACTAATAGAAAAAGGAACTTTAGTATTTCCTCCATAAACAGAAGAGGAAGAAGCATAAACTATATTTTTTATTTCATAATTCCTACATATTTCTAGCATGTTTAGATGCCCAACAATATTACTTTTAATATACTCCATGGGAGCTTCTAAAGAATATCTAACTCCAGCTTGTGCTGCTAAATGACAAATTTTAGATACTTTATGTTTTTTAATTATTTTTGTTAAATCTAGATAATTGGAAATATCAATCTTTTCAAAAGTAAAATTCTTATAGCTTTTTAAACTATTTAACCTGTCATATTTTAAATTAACATCATAATAACTAGATATATTATCTATTCCTAATATTTTATCTCCTCTATTGAGAAGATTTCTAGCTAAATGTGAGCCTATAAACCCAGCTATTCCAGTAACTAATGTTGTCATATCTTAATAATATTTCCTAATTATAATTTATACCCTATAATTTATATAAATACTTTAAAACTCTTATGATAAATTTGTTTTTAAAATATTTAAAAATAGTATACAATACAATAGCTTTTTATTTTAACAAAAATTGCATGACTGAATTGCAATAAAAATGGTTTAATTATTTTATTATATATAAGATTATATAATATGGGATTATATAATATGGAATTAAAATCTAAAAAAATAACTTTAGACGATAAATATACTCTGGAAGAAGGTAGAGTTTATATTACTGGCACTCAAGCACTAGTTAGACTTCCTATTATTCAAAGACAAAAAGATAAATCTCAAAATTTAAATACTGCTGCTTTCATATCAGGTTATAGAGGTTCACCACTTGGAATGTATGATAAATCTCTATGGACTGCTAAAAAATTTTTAAAAAACAATGATATTAATTTTGAATCTGGACTTAATGAAGATTTAGCTGCTACTGCAGTTTGGGGCTCTCAACAGTCAGGGCTAATATCTAAAAGTACAAAAGATGGGGTATTTGGAATTTGGTATGGAAAAGGACCAGGCGTAGATAGGTCTGGAGATGCATTTAAACATGCAAATTCAGCAGGAACAAGTCCTCAAGGAGGAGTATTAGCTCTTCTAGGAGATGACCATACAGCGAAATCTTCAACTTTAGCTCATCAAAGCGAATATGCAATGGTTGACGCACAAATACCAATTCTTAACCCATCAAATGTTCAAGAACTTTTAGATTATGGTTTAATAGGAATAGCTCTGTCAAGATATGCTGGCGTTTGGGTTTCAATGAAATGTGTAACTGCTACAATGGATAGCTCTGCTTCAGTAAATATAGATTTAGATAGAATAAAAATTAATACTCCTGAACATACTTTACCGGAAGAAGGAGTTCATATTAGATGGCCTGATGACGTTCTTGGACAAGAGACTCGTTTAAACAAAATTAAAATACCCGCAGTTAAAGCTTTTATAAAAGCTAACAAAATAAATCAGAGTATTTGGTCAAAAGGAAATAAAAACATAGGAATTGTTGCTACTGGAAAAGGATATGCGGAAGTAAGACAAGCTCTATCAGATCTTGGAATTGATGAAGAATATGCTAGTCAAATTGGATTACATTTATTTAAAGTAGGCATGCCTTGGCCATTAGAAGAATCGTCTATTATTGACTTTTGTGAAAATATGAATGAAGTGCTAGTATTCGAAGAAAAAAGACCTTTAGTAGAGGATCAAATTAAAGAAATCTTATTTAATAAAACAAATAGGCCAAAAAAAATTATAGGTAAAAGAGATGAAGATGGTAAAGAACTTATTTCTTCTATTGGTGAACTTACACCGGACTTTGTTTCAGAAATAATAGCTGAAAGGGTCACTCTAAATTATAAAGATGAAAATTTATTAAAAAAATTAAGAATTATTAAGCAAAATGAGCCAGACACTGCTGCTGTTCAAGGTATTGCAAATAGAACTCCTTATTTTTGCTCAGGTTGTCCACACAATACTTCTACTAAAGTACCTGAAGGCAGCAAAGCAATGGCAGGTATAGGATGTCATTTTATGGCTGCATGGATGGATAGAGATACTGATCTTTTTACACATATGGGCGGAGAAGGAGCTAATTGGATAGGAATGTCCGCTTTTGTTGAAGACAGTCACATATTCCAAAATATTGGGGATGGAACTTACACGCATTCAGGAATACTTGCTATACGAGCTTCTGTAGCTGCTAAA
>JAYGEJ010000047.1:0-1850 GCA_046582425.1 Alphaproteobacteria bacterium | reverse complement strand
TCGCATAATTTTATATATGGCTTAAGTTTTGGAGCATCTTCTGCTGAAATTGATGGAATATTTAACGCATTTGTTATTGCGCCATTATTTAGATAATTAGACATCTGTTCTGCAACTTGAATAGCTACATTTTCTTGAGCTTCTTCAGTAGAAGCACCTAAATGAGGAGTAACTACTATTTTTTCTAGCCCAAATAAAACATTATCTTTTGCTGGTTCATTGCTAAATACATCAAAAGCTGCTCCACTTATCCTGCCCGATTTAATAGCATCTGCAAGATCATTTTCATTAACTAGACCTCCACGGGCACAATTAATAATTTTTACACCTTCCTTCATTTTTTTTATTGAAGTTGAATTGATTATTTCTTTTGTAGACTTCGTTAAAGGTACATGAAGTGTTATAAAATCTGAAACTTTTAATAACTCTTCAAATTCAACTTTTTCTACTCCTATTTCTGTGGCTCTTTCTTCAGTAAGATATGGATCATATACTTTAATATGCATTTTTAGTCCTTTAGCTCTATCAGCTACTATAGATCCTATATTTCCACATCCTATCATTCCAAGTATTTTTGAATATAATTCAATACCCGTATATTTTGATTTTTCCCATTTACCTTGGTGAGTAGAACTATTTGCATTAGGTATGTTTCTTGCTAAAGACATCATTAATGCAATAGTATGTTCTGCTGTAGTAATTGAATTTCCAAAAGGCGTATTCATTACTATCGTTCCATTTGCCGTAGCAGCTTCAATGTCAACATTATCTACACCTATTCCTGCTCTACCTATTACTTTTAAATTTGAAGCATATTTGAGAATTTCTTTTGTAACTTTTGTATTAGATCTAATAGCTAACCCATCAAAGTCATTAATAGTTTCAGATAATTGTTCTGGAGATAATTCTGTATTAATAGTTACAGTAATATTATTTTTTTTAAATATTTCTTCAGCTTTACTACTTAATTTATCTGAAATTAAAACTTTAGCCATATAAACACTCCGATTTTTTAAAGTTATTTTGCTATATATTTCCAAGCCCAATCTAGCCATGGTAATAATAGTTCTATATTAGTTTTTTCTACGGTACCGCCGCCCCATATTCTTATGCCCTCAGGAGCGGAAGGATAGTGATTAATATCATAAGCAGCTCCTTTTTCCTCCAGTAAGGAGAAAAATTCATTTAAAGTTTTCTTTTTACTATCAGAGTCTAACTTTAAAAACCAAGGATCAATAATTTTTAAACATATAGATGTGGATGACCTTACTTCTTTAATAGTTGCTAAAAATTCTACCCAGTCAGTTTTAGATTCCCATTTCTCTATTACTTCTAAATTAGATTGACTCCTCTCAATCATTGAAGTTAAACCTCCAATACTATCTACCCATTCTAACGCATGTATTGCATCTTCAATACAAAGCATAGAAGGAGTGTTAATAGTACTTCCTTTAAAAACTTTACTTTGAAATTTGCCTTTGTTGGTTAATCTAAATAATTTAGGAATAGGCCAGGCAGGTTTATAGCTTTCAAGTCTTTCTACTGCTCTCGGAGAGAGGACTAAGATACCATGTTGAGCTTCGCCTCCTAAAACTTTTTGCCATGAGAATGTAGTTACATCTAATTTATTCCAAGGAATATTCATTGCAAGAACAGCAGATGTTGCATCACATAAAGTTAGACCTCCTCTATCTTCATCTATCCAATTTCCATTAGGAATTTTAACTCCAGCAGTTGTTCCATTCCAAGTAAAAATTACATCATTATTAAAATTGACCTTTTCTAAATCTGGCAAGGCACCATAATCCGCATCAATTAATTTTGTATTTTTAATTTGTAACTGTTCAATA
>JAYGEJ010000014.1:0-9743 GCA_046582425.1 Alphaproteobacteria bacterium | reverse complement strand
AGCAATTGCATTTAGTATATCAGCTGGAATAGCATCTTTAGCTGGGTCTTTATATGTACAATTAAATGGCTTTATTTCTCCTGAACTAACTCATTGGACTGTATCTGGTGAAGGGCTGATTATGATAATAGTTGGAGGAATAGGTTCAGTTTCTGGAGCAATATTGGGTGCATCAGTAGTACATATAATTCAACATGAACTATCTAATATTATAAGTTGGTGGATGTTTATAATAGGTTTTGGTTTTATATTAGTAGTATTATTTATGCAAGATGGGCTTTGGGGCTTAATAGAGCGTATAAAGAAAAAATTTGGTTAATAGATATGAAATTAGAAATAAATAATATTAGTAAATCATATGGTTCAGTTAATGTTTTAGAAAATATTAATATATTATCCGATAAAAAAGAATGTATAGGAATTATTGGCCCAAACGGAGCAGGAAAAAGTACTCTTTTCAAAATTATTTCAGGGATTATTAAACAAGATAATGGCTTAGTAGAATTCAACAATAAAAATATAAACAACTACAGTTCAGAAAAAAGATCTAGATTAGGAATATCTCAAAGTTTTCAAAAGAATTCGTTATTCTTAGAAATGACAGTAAAAGAAAGTTTAATGTTAGCCTCTAGTCATAGATATAAAATATCATTTAATTTATTTAAACCATTGATAAAAAATAATTTAATAATTAAAAATGCAATAAAATTAGCTAAAGATATAGGGCTTGAAGATTACTTAGAAATTAAATCAGAATTTTTAGCTTATGGCTTACAGAGACAATTAGAACTAGGCATAGCAATAGCCTGCAGTCCGAAGTTACTATTGTTAGATGAACCTACAGCTGGAATGAGTCCTGCAGAAACAAAAGATATTATTAAGTTGATAAAAAAATTATCAAAGGATTATTCTATTATTATAGTAGAACACGATATGGAGGTTATATATAATTTAGCTAATAATATATATGTCCTTGATAGAGGAAAATTAGTATTTGAAGGCAGCCCAAGCGCTGTAAAAAAATCAAAACTAGTACAAAAAATTTATTTAGGAATATAAAATTAATGTCAATACTTAAGATAGAAAAATTGAATACTTATTATGGTAAAAGTCATATATTACAAGGAGTAGATTTTGATTTAAATAAAACAGGTTGTTTAGCTTTACTAGGAAGAAATGGAGCAGGTAAATCAACTACATTACGTTCTATCGTAAATTTAACTAAACCAGTTTCTGGTAAAATTACATTTAATAATATAGATCTTAAAGATTTATCTACTTATGAAATTGCAAAAATAGGCCTTACAATGGTTCCAGAAAATAGAGGTATGTTTTCTTCATTATCAGTATTAGAAAGTCTTAATATTATTAATAATAATAATAACAAATGGAATATTGATAGAGTTTTAGAGGCATTTCCACAATTAAAATCAAAATTGAAAAACAATTCTGTTAGCTTATCTGGAGGTGAGCAGCAAATGCTTGCAATAGGTAAAGCACTTATGACAAATCCAAAGTTGATTTTATTAGATGAGCCAACTCAAGGATTAGCCCCAAATATAGTTGTAGAATTGATAAAAATTTTAAAAAATATTTTGAAAGAAAAAATTTCACTGTTAATTGTCGAGCAAAACGTAAATATGGCTTTAGAAATAGCAAACCAAATATCTATTATAGGTAAAGGTGCAACTAAATGGAATGGCAGTAAAGCAGATTTTAAAAAAAATATTATCCATCATAAGGAATGGATTGGCATATAATTATTTTTTTAAATTCACATATTCATAACCTGTATCCATATTATTAATACCTCTGTTAGGGGCTGCAATCCAACCAGCAGTCTTATTTACTTCTGTTACTTGTACCATAAGACTATTTATAAATTCTTTATCAATTTCTGAAGGAAGCCATGAACCTAACTTATTCTCATACTCATTTTTACTAATTATTTTACCTTCAGGATTAACATCCACTCCTGCCCATATACCTATATTTCTTCTGAACCTAGTAGAAGGTAATTTTAACTCGATATTGTAGCCAGATTTTTTTATTAATCTATTCCAGCGTTTTAACCCTACTTCACAGTCAGTAACGTAAGCCCTTCTGGTTATTTCATTCATCGCATTTCTCATTGGTATAGTTTGAGTTTCAATAGTATTTCCTAATGAAAGACCATCAAAAGTAAAAGTTGAGTTCTTTTCAGAATGATCTTCGTATCTCATTTCATCAGGTCTGCCCTTAAGTCCATTAGCAAACGCTGTAGCTGAGTTCGATGATATCTCTGATCCAAATAAATCTAAAGAAGAGGAAAACCAAAAATTTATATATCTTTGAATTGTCTGTAAATCTATAGCACCAGCGTTCCTTATAGCATCAATAGAATCTGACTTTAATTCATTCATAACGTCTAAAGTTCTTTGTATCATTCTTGTTATACCGGTTTCTCCTACTTGCATATGATGAGCTTCTTCAGTAAGCATAAACTGGCAAGTTCTTGCAAGTGGGTCAAAACTACTTTCAGCGAGAGATTTAAGCTGATATTTACCGTCTCTATCTGTAAAATATGTAAACATAAAGAAACTAACCCAGTCGGTAATTGGTTCATTAAAAGTTCCTAGTATTCTTGGGTTGTCAACATCTCCAGAGTTTCTCTCTAATAAAGCCTCGGCTTCTTCTCTACCATCTCTTCCAAAGTATGCATGTAATAAATAAACCATAGCCCATAAGTGTCTACCTTCTTCAACATTAACCTGAAACAAATTTCTTAAATCAAATAAAGAAGGACAGGTTTTACCTAGTTCTCTTTGTTGTTCTACTGATGCTGGTTCTGTATCACCTTGAGTAACTATAAGCCTCCTTAAAATTGACCTATAATCTCCTGGAACTTGCTGCCAAACTGGCTTACCAATATTATCACCAAAATGTATTTTTCTATCTTCAACTTTATCATTTAGGAATATGCCCCATCTATATTCAGGCATTTTTACTTTGCCATAAGTAGCCCAACCATCTGCATCCACAGATGTTGCCGTTCTTAAGTATACGTCTGATGCTTGAAATCCTTCAGGACCCATTTCTGTCCACCAGTTCTTAAACTTTGGTTGCCAATGTTCTAAAGCCCTTTGTAAAGATAAATCTGTACTTAGATCAACGTTATTAGGAATTTTTTCTTGATAGTTTAAATTAGTCATTTTTATACCCTCTTATTATCAAATTTTGCCCTGGAACCAGTTCCAAATAACTTTAAAGCACCTTTTTCACTTACAGCGTTTGGTCTATTAAATATCCAATTTTGCCAAGCAGTAAGTCTTCCAAATATTTTAGTCTCACATGTTTCTTTACCAGGAAATCTTAAATTTGCTTCAAGACCAGTTAAAGCATCTGGAGAGAAACTTGTTCTTTCTTCTACACTTAGCCTAATCTCTTCTTTCCAATCTAAATCATCAGGAATAACAGTTATTAATTCTTCCTCAAATGCTTTTTCTGCATCTAACTTTACTCCTATAACTTTACGTAATGCATCAAGTTTTAGTTCATCATTATTAAACCTTGTGGCAAGTCTTGATAGTCCATTAACCATTTCTAAAGAAACAAAGTTTATATCACTTAATGCAATATAAGGACCCTCAGTCTTTTCTGGAGACATAGAATTATTAAGCATATACGTTCTATCTGCAGCAAATAATAATTCCGCCAAAAGTCCAGAAAAACAACTATTATTATCAATTATAGTGAAGATAGACCTAGAAGACATATCTAATCTAGATAAAGTTCTTCTCAGTAAACCTATTATCTCATTAATATACCAAATATTTTTATTATCTTCTAAAATTGAGCTAACACTTAAAATATCATCCGTATTGCCTTCCGATGTAATAGTTAAAACTCCTACTTCTAATTCATTAGTTCTTAATAACAAGATTAAATCTTCTAATTCTCTAGCAAACTTTAATGGCCACCAATTACTACCAATTTTGACTACATCGTTAATTTCTAAAACATCATCGGAGTTAGGCCCAATTATGTGAATATTAGCTATTCTATCTTCTCTATTTATTTTAGCTTTTATACAGTCGTAATCAATACCTTCATTTGTGATTTTTCTATTTAAAGGGTTAAGTTTAATGCCTACATCACCATTTCGTAATTTAACTGAACTTGAAACTTTTGATACTCTTTCATTAATAAGCTCATTAAACTTAGAAGGAGGAGCAATATAATCAACTAGTTTCCAATCAACTGCTTTTTTGCCTCTAACTCCATCAGCATTAGTACAAAAAATATCAGCAATGTCTTTTCTGACTTTTCTTTTATCTATCAATCTAGTCACACCCCCAGTACCAGGTAGGACCCCTAATAAAGGTACTTCAGGCAAACTTACTGTACTTGATCTGTCATCTATAAGTAATATTTCATCGCATGCAAGTGCTACTTCATATCCTCCCCCAGCACATATTCCATTTACAGCTGCAATAAATTTAATTGAGCCTGTGTAGCTTGAATCCTCAAAACCGTTTCGGGTTTCATTTGTAAATTTACAAAAATTAACTTTCCAAGTATGTTCAGATTGCCCTAGCATATATATGTTAGCGCCAGCTGAAAAGTTCTTTTCCTGATTTGAAGTAATTACCACTACCTTAACTTTTGGATGTTCAAATCTCATTCTTTGAACGATATCATTCAATTCTATGTCTACCCCTAAATCATAAGAATTAAGTTTTAAATCGTAGCCTGGTTTTATACCATCTTTTTCAGAAACATCTAAAAATAAAGTAGCTCTATTTTCGTTAATATCTACTTTCCAATGTTTATAGGTATCAGGTTCTCTGTCGAAAGTTATCATAATTATCTCCTAATAAAGTGCAATATAGTGCACTATTTATAAAAATCAAACTAAAATAGTTTAGTCTTTAATTTATTATATGATTCAAATGCAGTTATATTTTCAGTATCAATAGTTAAATCAGCTTTAGAATAAAGAGCAATTCTTTCATTTAATATATTATTTAAATCATCCATAGCTCTAGGGTTTGAACTCATTGGTCTTGAATCTCCTTGATTTAAAACTCTCTGCATATGTTCTTTTGGGCTAGCCTTAATCCAAATAGTAAAGTAATTATTCAAAACATAATTAAAGGTTTTATATTCTGAAACTATACTACCGCCAGCAAGAAGTATTAATTTTTCATGATTTTTACATAACGTTTTAACCACATCAAATTCAAATCGTCTATACATACCTTGTCCGCCTAATTCAATAATCTCATTAATATTCATACCTCCTAAATTTTCTATTTCATTAGTTGCTTCAAATAATGGATAATTAAACTCTTCATGCAACATATTCCCTAAAGTAGACTTTCCTGCTCCTCTTAAACCTATTAAGGCTATTTTATTTTTATTTTTACTACTCTTATTTTCCTTGTAAATATCATTTATCAAATCAAAAACTTTACTTTTTTGCAAAGGATTAAAAGTATTAAGTCTATGATCAATTAAATCAAAATTGACTGTGTTTTTCTCATTAAAGAAAAATTGATATAATGAAATATTTAATGCATAAGCAATATTAGTAATTATAGATATTGAGGGGTTTGCTTTTCCACTTTCTAACTGAGCTAAGTATCTTAAAGAAATACCTGACTTATTGGCTAGAACTTGTCTTGTCAAACCTCTTTTTAATCTATACTTTTTAACTATGAAGCCAATATTATCTTTATCATCCTCATTTTTATAATTATTTGTTTCAAATAAAATATTATTTTTATGATCTACTATATTATTCATTTACAACTTTCTTAACTAATGATAAATATTATATGCATTATAGTGCATATAAATTTAAAATGTAAACAATTTAATAAGGATCTATAAGATGGACTCTGAAAAACTATTAATTTTAGTAGCTACCATGACAGGAACAGCACTAATGGCTGCAGAGGATATTGCAGAATATTGTAGCGAAAATAATATAGAAACAAATATTATAGAAATAGATAATGCAGAGATAAATATATTAACCGAAGCAAAAAACCCTGTTTTAATATGTTCTTCTACTTATGGACAAGGTGATGTACCTGATAGTGCTCAAGATTTTTATAATAAATTAAAAAAATTATCTCCTAATCTAAACCATATTAGATATGCATTATTTGGTCTAGGTGATATGACATATAGAGACACTTTTGCATATGGAGGAAAAAAGTTTGCAGATTTGCTTGATTCACTTAATGCCACTAAGATAGGAGACCCTTTTTATCATGATGCTTCAGACGGAACTTTACCAGAAGAAGTTGCTGTAGATTGGTTTATAAATAATATTAAAGAGCATATATAAGAATATTGATTAAATATGATAACAGTAAATAATAAAAAATATAATGCAGCCTATGATCTTATCCATAGAAATATTAGTAATAATCCAAACAAGGTCGCTTTTATAAGCAATAATTGTCAAGTTACTTATAATGAACTTCATCTGAAAATTAGAGCATTTGCTTCATCTATTAGAAATATTAATATTAATGTTAATGATAGAGTTATAATATGTATGGATGATAATATTAATTACCCAGTAGTATTTTTAGGTCTAATTTGGGCAGGAATAATTCCAATTTGTATTAATACTTTATTACCAAAAAAAGACTATAAATACATGGTTGAAGATTCAGAAGCAAGGGCTATAATTATTTCCGAACAATTAATAGATAAATTTAATCCATTAATTGAAAAAGAAAAAAATATTTTGCTTATTTCTAATAGTAATGAAAATACTTTAGATCTAGACGCTTTGATTAACCAAAACACACATTATATGGAAAAACCTTTTGAATCTAATGAAAATGATATAGCTTTTTGGTTATATTCATCAGGTTCTACAGGTTCACCAAAAGGTACACTTCATATGCATAAAAGTTTAGTTGCAACAGCTGAGACCTATGCAAAAAAGGTTTTAAATATAAACTGTGAAGATATTTGCTTCTCTGCAGCTAAGTTATTTTTTGCCTATGGACTTGGTAATGCACTTACATTCCCAATGAGTGTAGGTGCAACTTCTGTATTAATGTCTGATAGACCAACACCAGAATCAGTATCTAAAATAATAAAAAAATACTCAGTTACATTATTTTTTGGTGTCCCTACTCTCTATGCAGCATTATTAAACTCTAAGATAAATCCATCATTTTTTAAATCCTTAAGACTATCCGTATCAGCAGGAGAAGCTCTTCCCGCAAGTTTATATGAAAAATGGTATAAGTTTTTAGGAATAAAAGTATTAGATGGAATAGGTTCTACTGAGATGCTTCATATTTTTATTTCCAATACAATAGATAATATTACACCTGGAGCTTCTGGAAAGCCTGTGAAAGGATATGAAGCAAGGCTTATAAATGATAGTGGAAAATTAGCGCCTGATAATGAAATTGCAGAATTAGAAGTTAAGGGCCCCTCTAGCGCTAGCTCTTATTGGAAAAAACCAGAGAAATCTAGTTTAACTTTTAAAGGTGAATGGACGAAAACTGGAGATAAATATATTCGTGATTCAAAGGGCATATATACTTATTGTGGAAGAGCAGATGATATGATGAAAGTTTCTGGACAATATGTGTCTCCTTTTGAGGTGGAAGCAGCTCTTCAAACTCATGAAGAGGTTTTAGAAGCTGCAGTTGTAGCAAATAGAGATAGTAACAATTTAATTAAACCTAAAGCTTTTATAATTCTTAAAAATAAATCCAATGAAAATGAATCTCTAAAAATTGCACTTACTAATCATGTAAAAAATCAACTAACACCATTTAAATATCCACGTTGGTATGAATTTGTTAACGAATTACCAAAAACAGCTACTGGAAAAATCCAAAGATATAAGTTAAGAACTAATAATGACTGAAATTAATGATTATATTTTTATAGACGATATAAAAATAGAAGTAAAATCTATCATACATAAGAACTCTACCCTTGAACCTATAGTATTTCTCCATGAAGGTCTAGGTTCAGTAGCATTATGGAAGGACTTTCCAAAAGAAATTTATAGTATAACAAAAAGAGATGTAATTATTTATTCAAGATTAGGTATGGGTAATTCTTCTCCATTAAAATTAGCCAGAAAATTTGATTATATGCATCAAGAAGCATTATATTATCTTCCTAAAATTTTAAATTCTTTAAAGATAGCCAACCCAATTTTAATGGGCCATTCAGATGGTGCATCTATAGCATTAATTTATGCAGGAAATGGTAATAAAGTTAAGTCAATGCTTTTAGAGGCACCACATGTATTTGTTGAAGATATTTCTATTAGAGGCATAAAAGATGCAAAAGAACTATGGAAAAACAGTAATTTAAAGGAAAAACTTAGTAAATACCATAAAGATCCAGAGGGTGCTTTTACAGGTTGGTGTAATGCATGGCTTTCTAAAAAATTTAAATATTGGAATATAGAAAAATATTTAAGTAGTATTTCTGTTCCTATTTTACTAATTCAAGGCAATGAGGACACGTATGGAACTCTTCAACAATTAGAAAGAATAGAAAATAATACTACAGGTTATGTAGAAAGATATGAGCTAGAGAACTGTGGACACAGTCCCCATACTCAATATCCAAAAGAAATATCAAAGAAAATACAAACTTTTTTAATTAGCAATTAAGCAGAAACTGATGGTAAATTTGCTAAAGCCATTGCAACTTCACTTTCATCATAGTCTTGATCTTTAAGTTTTCCTCCAAAATAATCTGTATATGCCTGCATATCAAAATGACCATGACCACAAAGATTAAATAAAATTGTCTTACTTTCTCCTTCTTCTTTGGCCTTAAGAGCTTCTACAATAGCTCCTTTTACAGCATGATTTGCTTCAGGAGCAGGAAGTATACCCTCAGCTTTAGCAAAAGTTACTCCTGCTTCAAAGCATTCTAGTTGTTTATAAGAAGTACATTCTATTTCATTCTCATTAGCTAAATGACTTACTAACGGTGACATACCATGATACCTTAATCCTCCAGCATGAAATCCTGGAGGAACAAAAGCTGATCCTAAAGTATGCATTTTTACTAAAGGAGTTAAGTGTCCTGTATCACCAAAATCATATGCATATTTACCTTTAGTTAAAGTAGGACAATTTGCAGGTTCAACTGCAACTATTCTTGTTTTGCTCTCTCCCCTTAAATTTCTGCCTATGAATGGAAAAGCTATACCAGCAAAATTTGACCCCCCACCTGTGCATCCAACTATAACATCAGGCTCATCTCCAGCAATTTCTAGCTGCTTCATACTTTCTTGTCCTATTATAGTTTGATGTAATAATACATGGTTTAATACACTTCCTAATGCATACTTTGTATCATCTCTCTGAGCTGCCATTTCTACTGCCTCAGAAATTGCTATTCCAAGACTTCCTGTACTATCTGGACTATCTTTTAAAATAGCTTTTCCAGACTCAGTTTCATCACTCGGACTTGCAACACACCTTGCTCCAAAACTTTCCATTAAAGCTCTTCTGTATGGCTTTTGATTAAAACTAACTTTAACCATATATACATCAACCTCTAATCCAAATATTGATCCTGCATAAGCTAAGGATGATCCCCATTGCCCGGCACCAGTTTCAGTAGTTAGCCTTTTAACTCCTTCTTGTTTATTATAATATGCTTGAGGAACAGCTGTATTAGGCTTATGACTACCTGAAGGGCTTACTCCTTCATATTTATAATAAATTTTGGCAGGTGTATCTAAAGCT
>JAYGEJ010000081.1:0-9616 GCA_046582425.1 Alphaproteobacteria bacterium | reverse complement strand
GGGTGCTTTCTGATGAGGTGATAATTATGGGTAAGAGGACACGTTCACAACGTCGCGGTTCAAGTCCAAAGAACCGTGTATCAAGTCACAGGTTCCCTGCGGCTAACAGACTACCACGCGTGAGCGAGGAGATCGGAGAGGTAGTGGAACTGGTCCGAAGAAATTATTTCTGTATTATGATAGCTTCCATAACAAGTAGAAAATAAAATTGCTTTTTTACCAAAAGATGGTGCTTTTTTATTTATTGGGAAGTTTTCTTTAAAAGGTTTTGCAAATTTTGGTAATTTAGCCTTTTTACTAATGTTCAGAGCTTTTTCCATTAAGTACCTGGCAGGTTTATTATTTAAGGAAACAACTGAATTTGAAATCACCCTAGCTTTCTGACCTAATTTGCCGTTTCTATCAATTTCTGAAACCTGTTTTTCCTTGAAACTAGTTTTTCCTGACTTGAAATCTTTTGCTCTGTGTCTCAACATTAGCTTAGGAATATCTATTGCAAATTCATGAGGTGGCACATATGGACAAGTTACCATAAAACACATATCACACAAAGTGCATGCGTCCACTATGGGTTTAAAATCTTTACTTTTCACAGAATCTAATTCGTAGGTCTCACTGTCATCAATTAAATCAAATAATTTAGGAAAACTATCACACAAATTAAAACATCTTCTGCATCCGTGACATACATCAAATTGTCTACGAGTTTCTTTGTCTAACTTCTCTTCATCCCAATAATCGTCATCTTTCCAGGCGACTATATCGCGCACGGGTGCTCTTAGGCCACCTTCGCTGTTGCTCATTTATTATTCCCAATATAGAATTAAGAGCGCCCGTAATTAATGGCGCTCTTATTTAATTATTCACTTAAAGTGTCTAAAGCCTTTTGGAATCTTCCAGCGTGACTTCTTTCAGCTTTTGCTAAAGTTTCAAACCAATCTGCAATTTCATCAAAGCCTTCTTCTCTAGCAGTTCTAGCCATACCAGGATACATGTCTGTATATTCATGAGTTTCTCCTGCAATTGCTGATTTTAAGTTTGACGCTGTATCTCCGATAGGCTCGCCTGTAGCAGGATCGCCTACATCCGCCATAAATTCTAAGTGTCCAAAAGCATGGCCTGTCTCACCTTCAGCTGTAGATCTAAATACTGTAGATGCATCATTAAAACCCTCAACATCTGCTTTGGATGCAAAGTATAAATAGCGTCTGTTAGCTTGAGATTCCCCAGCAAATGCTGCTTTTAGATTTTCTAGTGTTTTTGATTCTGATAATGACATTTGTACCTCCTTTGTCATAAATTATCACTTACTTAATATACTATAGATATCCTAGATTGGATTTAAATAGTTTAGAATAATTCTAAACTATTTAAGTTTGTTTTAAAAGATATTTTAGGCTTTCAATATATTAAATATTTATTTATTTTTTATTGAAATTATAATTTCAACATCAGAAATTTTTTTATTTGATGGTGGCTTAGGTATTTCCTTTAATTTTATTTCATTATAAGGAATATCAATTAAAGATTGATTAGATTCATCAAAAAAATGATGATGGGCTTGCGTATTAGTATCAAAATAATTTTGATTAGCATTAACCTTAACTTGCCTTAATAATCCTGCGTCAGTCAAATGATTAAGAGTGTTGTAAACCGTAGCCAAAGAGATTTTTTCTCCTATATATAAAATTTCTTTATGAATTTTATCGGCATTAATATGTCTATTTCCATACTTAAAAATATTTGAAATTAACATTACTCTTTGCTTGGTAGGACGAAGATCCACCTCTTTTAAAATAGAGATATATCTATTTTTATTAGTTTTATTCTTCTCTTTTATCATATTTGTATCCTAAAATGATAAACTATAAAATAGGTATTATTAGTAACTTTGTCCAGTTTTTGTATTTTTATACTTAGCTACTAAAGGAGGACATTTGTGTTTATCAAAGTACATAACTTGGCAGTCTAAACATTGAAAACATTCATTCATGTCTATGTTACCATCTAATTTTATAGCTTGAGTAGGGCACTCAACATTACATGCTTTACACGGATTTCCGCATTCTATTCTTCTATGTAAAAAATTAAATATTCTAACTTTTCCAAATAAAGCTAGAGATGCTCCTAGAGGACATAAAACTCTACAGTACGCTCTTTCAACAAACAAGCCTATTATTAATAGTATGCCCACCCATAATAAGGCCATTAGTGGTGCATTGAATCTAAATGTTATTGCAGTTTTAAAAGGTTCTATAGAGCTAGCGCTTAAACCTAGATCGAAAGAATAGATAAATACGATCCCTAGCATAAATAATACAGCGTATTTTATTTTTTTCATAAACTTATCATTTTTTTCACTTATTCGTTTTTGCTTAATTCCAATAAATAAGGCTAACTTATTTAAAAGTTCTTGAAGGGCTCCAAAAGGACAAAGCCAACCACAGAATAGAGCTCTTCCCCATATTGGCATGGAAATAAGTGTTCCAATCCCAATAATTACAATAGCTGGTTCTGCCATAAAAGAGCTAAATCCTTTACCATCTAAAATAGCTTGTATTAATGCTGCTACATGAATAATACTTATTTGCCCACCGACGGTCCAACCAAGCCATACTAAGACCCATGATAAGAATAAAACCCTTACAAATTGATGGATATTGCGATATTTTGTATAGAAATCTTTAAAAATTAATAATATCGCCGCAAATATTAATGTTAATATAGATAAAATGACAGTAGACGACTTATTATACCATGTCTCCTTCCAATTATATTTATCATCTCTATTATTATTGAGATTGGCATTTTGATTTATATATTGCTCAGGAATTTTATAATTCATTATGAATTTAATAGTATTATTATCTTTATAACTTTCTTCTTTATCTGCCTTAACTAAATACTGTAACTGCATTTTTTTAGTTGGGTCTAAATCCTGCACTTTAGAAAAATAAAATAAACCCTGTTCTATAAGATCAGGAGCCTTACTAGCATGATGAAATGGAAGAGGTTTATACATTTTTGGAGTTAATTTAAACACTTTACCATCTTGAATTATTTGTAAATTTTTATAAGGCATATCTCGTTCATATGATTTACTTTTTTCATAAAACGAAGCAGGGCCAAGAAAACCTACCCATATAACTAAGTCATCAACGTTTCTTCCGGATACAACATATTGATCGTACCATCTTCTACCTAATATATTAGCTCCAATTCCTTCAGGGCTTACTATTGCCATATATGTTTGTGTCCAAATCTTATTTTCTTTAGATAATCGAGCCGACCTTGGAGCTTTTAAACCCTCAAATGTATCAAATTGTTTTACGATATCTCCGTTTGTTACTTTAAGATTACTTATAGAACCATTTTCTATCAATTGACTCCATTCTTGTTTGTTAAATATTTCTAAATTTAAAATAGTTCCTAGATCTCTATCATCTAAGATTATATTTTTATATCTAGCAACTTTTCTAGCTGCTCTCATAACTGCATCATTCAATAATAAAGAAGTAGTTGTAGTTCTTGATATTCCATCTACAGGTTGAAGTTGTGATGTATCTCCCGCTGTTCCTCGCATCGCTACAGTTTCTCCTTCTAAGACAGAATCTGATAAACCTAAAACTATGCTAATACCTTTATTGATATTTATGCCCTTTAATTGAAGTAAAAAATCATGCAAATCTTCATCTGTTCTTCCTAATATAGCTATAGGCTCTGTATGCCACATTAATCTCACACCAGTGATGATACCTTTTAAATTTACTCCTGCTATAATATGATATGGTTTTCTAGAATATCCTAAACCTTGAACCCAATCATAAGTTTCAAACGCGTAACCTACTAATTTTTTATCTTTGATTATTTCTATTAATGGAGGAGCATCAGAGTTTTCTAAAGTATTACCAAAGTTAGCGTTTTCAGGTAAAACATATTCAGATATTTCTTCTTTTTTATCTTCAGTAAAATATTGAGGCAATATCCAGGATTCAGAATTAATATCTTCTAAAACTTTTTCCTCACTTTTAGATTTAGACAACATAGTTGGACTTTGAGAATAAGCAACATTAAGTATAAACATAAATGCGAATAACAAAAAACATAGTTTTATGTAATCAATGATTATATTAAACAACTAAAACCTCCCAAATTTTAGCTTTATAAACTTATGTTATCATTGTTTATATTAAGTCAGCCAACGTTTCCTTCTTCTATAATGTTTTGTGTCCTTAAAACTTTTTCTTCCTTTATCGCTTAAGCCTAAATAAAACTCTTTTACGTCTTCGTTAGAGGAAAGCTCTTTAGCTGTTCCCTCCATTACAACCCTTCCATTTTCTAAAATATAACCAAAATCAGCGGTTTTTAATGCAACAGTAGTATTTTGTTCAGCTAATAAGAAGCTAACTAGCTCTTTCTTATTTAGATCTTTAACTATTGAAAATATTTCTTCAACTAATTGTGGGGCAAGACCCATAGAAGGTTCATCAAGTAAAATCATTTTAGGGTTTGCCATCAATGCCCTACCTATTGCTACCATTTGCTGCTCTCCTCCTGAAGTATATCCAGCCGATGTTTTTCTCCTTGCCTTCAAACGCGGGAAATAATGGTATGTTTTTTCTAATTGTTGAGCAATTTCAGATCTAGACTTTTTTGAAGTATAAGCGCCTGTTAATAAATTTTCTTCAACAGATAAATGTTCAAAACAATGTCTTCCTTCCATAACCTGTATAACGCCTCTTTTCACTAAGTCATTACAACTCAACTTATCTACTCTCTCTCCTAAATATTCTATGGAACCTTTAGTAACTTCTCCTCTTTCAGCTCTCAATAAATTAGAAACAGACTTTAAAGTAGTTGATTTACCTGCGCCATTTGCACCCAAAAGAGCAACAATAGACCCCTCTGGAACATGAAACGAAACTCCCTTTAAAACAAGGATGACATGATCATAAATAACTTCAACATTATTCAGCTGAAGCATCATATTGCCATTAGAGTTGGTATTCTTTATTGTGTCTTTAGTCACTAATATTCCTCTCTAATTACAAGCAGCCGATAAACCTTTTTCTTCAGCATATTTAGAAGCTGAAGCTTCTATCATTGGCCTAACCAGACTTTGGTCTGTAGTAATCCAGTCCGAAGCTGGCTCGAATGTTTTTCCATTCCATCTCTGAAATTTGACAGGCGCACCACCTTCATGATCTGCACACGTTACCTTAAAATTAGGAATAAAATCTTTAATTCCCATTTTTTCTAATCGTTCATCAGTTAAGTTCAAATTCTCAATACCCCACCTTACTTGCTCTCCAGACATAGGTTTATTTCCAAATCTCTCTGTAGCTTTAGCAATAGACTCTACTGCCATAACTCCCATTAGCACACCCACTCTATACATTTGTTGATTTGCCATTTCTTCTAATGGTCCTGTAGCATTACCTTCATCATGAACATATTTTATAATATCCTGAAAAACTTTATAATTTGTGCCAGGGTTTATCATAGAAGCACATGAATAGCCGATTGCCGCTTTTCCAGGCGGGATAGTGTCTTGCTCAGAGCAAGACCATACAACACCAACCATTTTAGTAGCATCTATTCTAGCTCTCATGGCTTCTTTTATAGATGTCTGACTCATTACTCCCCAGCCCCTCAATACTACGTAATCGGGTTTATACCTTCTTACATTCAACCAAGTAGCCTTTTGGTCTATTCCAGGATGTGCAACAGGAAAACCTTTTAAATCAAATCCATAGAGCTCTGCTTGTTTAGCTAAAATTGGACCTGTCTCTTTTCCATAAGCAGAATCATGGTATACATTAGCAATTTTTAGACCTTTTAACTTATCTAAGCCTCCCTCTAATTCAGCTATGTATTTAATCTTAGCTGTAGATAATGACCAATAATTAACCATCAAAGGAAAAACCCATGGAAAAACTCTACCATCTGAAGCATCAGTTCTTCCATAACCCATAGTTATAAGAGGAATTTTATCAACAGCTAATCTATCTAATACAGCATAAGTTGACCCAGTACTTAATGGCTGAAAAACAGTAGCTCCTGCTTCACCTTTATTTTTTAATCTTTCATAACATTCTATAAAACGATCAGGCTTATATGCAGTTTCACATTCTTCCCAAGCTAACTTAACCCCGCCAACACCTCCATCTCGTGCATTAATCATTTTTAAATAATCCACAAAACCATTTGCAGCCGGCGCGCCATTTACTCCATATGGCCCAGTTCTATATGAAGTTATAGGAACAAAATGTTCCGCTGCCAGAGACACACTGACTAATAGAAATACTATAAATGATGTAGTAATTGATAAAAACCTAAACATATAAATTATCCTCCCTAAAAAATTTTATATAATTAATACTAATATGGAAATGGCCACAGCCTAAGCTTTTCTTTTGCTATTTGCCATAACCTTGCTAAACCATTTGGCTCAGCAATTAGAAAAAATATTATAAATGCACCAAATATCATAAATTCTATGTGCGCAATAGTTTCTGTAGATATTGCTGAACCAGTAATTATAGAACCTAAATTATTCAATAATATTGGCAGTAGTATAATAAAACCAGCTCCTAAGAAAGCACCTGAAACAGAACCTAATCCGCCAATAACTACCATAAATAATATTTCAAAAGATCTCATTATATCAAAAGCCTGTGGTTCAACTGTTCCTAAAACAATATATGCCCACAATGCACCCGCCAAACCACACAAAAATGAAGAAACGCCAAAAGCTATCAACTTAGTTTTCATAAGGTTTATTCCTATAGCTTCGGCTGCTATATCCATATCTCTCACTGCCATCCATGCTCGCCCTATTTCAGACCTGGCTAAATTACGGACAGCAAATGCGCACAAAACCACTATCGTTAAGACTAATAGATATTTACTAAGTGGATTATCAATGGCAAAACCAAATATACCCATAGGTGGAGCAGTAATAACCCCTGAAGAATCATAATTAGTAAACCATCCAAAATTAGTTAAAAGCCATTCTATAAAAAATTGTGCCGCTAGCGTAGCAACAGCAAGATAAAAACCCTTAATTCTTAATGACGGCAATCCAAATAAAATTCCTATACTTGCAGAGCATAATCCTCCCCAGATAAAAGCTATTAAAAAAGGAACCTCTGGCACCCTTACCTGCAAATTATATGCAGCAAAAGCACCAACAGCCATAAAAGCTGCTGTGCCTAATGAAATTTGCCCAGCATAACCAGTCAAAACATTTAAGCCCAATGCCGCCAATGATAAAGCTAAAAATGGAATCAATATAGAGCTTAACCAATAGTCATCAGCAATAAATGGGATGACTACAAAAGCAAAAAGCATTAATAGGCTCATTGCTATTTTATCTTGAAATATAGGCAATATTGCCTGGTCTGCCTTATAAGTAGTTTTAAATTGGCCTGATTCTCTATATATCATTTTATACTCTTTCTATTATTTTTTCGCCAAATAATCCCTCTGGTCTAATCATCAACACTATTAAGGCTAGCATGTAAGGGAACCAATTTTCTATCCCATAGCCTATATAAGTACCTAAATAAACCTCTGCTAATTTTTCTCCACAACCTACTATCAAACCTCCGACAATTGCTCCTGGTACAGAAGTAAAACCGCCTATAATAAGAACAGGGATTGCTTTCAATGCCACCGTAGAAATAGCAAATTGAACCCCTAATTTAGAGCCCCATACAACGCCTGCTACAAGTGCAACTAGTCCAGCTGTAGACCATACATAAATCCATATCGTGCTTAAAGGAATTCCTACAGATAGTGCTGCCTGATGATCATCTGCTACTGCTCTTAAAGCTCTCCCTATAACAGTATATCTGAAAAATAATGACAACACTAATACTAAACCACCAGCTATTAGAGCTGCCCAAACATCAAATTTATTAATTAAAGCAGTTCCTATTTCAAAAGCAGCGTATTGATCGATGCCTAAATCTAAAACACCAACATGAGAACCCCAAATTAATTGAGCAAAACCTTCAATAAAATAATTTAGACCAATTGTAGCCATAAAAAGAATAATTAAATCTTGGTTAACTAGCGGTCGCAGCATTACTCTTTCTATAACTATAGCAAGCAATATCATTACCCCTGTAGTGATAGCCATTGTGACCAAAATAGGAACACCCATCTCTAATAAGCGAACAAAAGTTAAAGCAGCAAATAAAACCATGGCACCTTGAGCAAAGTTAAAAACTCCCGAAGCCTTAAATATTAGAACAAAGCCTAACGCGACCAGAGAGTACATGACACCAGATAACAAACCACCGATAAAAACTTCTATAAAAAACCACCAATCCATCATCCTGCTCCTAAATATGCATCAATTACTTTTTGCTCAGAACGAACCTCGTCAGGAGTGCCATCAGCAATCTTAATACCATAATCAAGAACTGCTACCCTGTCAGATATATCCATTACAACTCCCATATCATGTTCTATCAAAACTATAGTTGTTCCAAACTGTTCGTTTACATCTAAAATAAAACGACACATATCTTCTTTCTCTTCCACATTCATGCCGGCCATTGGCTCATCAAGTAATAATAATTCTGGTTCTAAAGCTAAAGCTCTACCTAATTCAACTCTTTTTTGAAGCCCATAAGGCAGTCTTGCAACTGGCGTTTTTCGTATAGATTGAATCTCTAAAAAATCTATAATTTCCTCAGCTTTTTGCCTATGCTCTTCTTCCTGTTTTCTTCCTATCCCCAAATAAAGGGCTTCTAAAAATAAATTGCGTTTCATTAAAATATTTCTACCTGTTAAAATATTTTCTAAAGCCGACATTCCTCTAAAAAGAGCAATATTTTGAAAAGTTCTTGCTATTCCCATTCTTGCAATATCATGTGGGGCAATTTTTTTTCTCAATTTTCCTTTCCACTCTACTTCACCCTTTTGAGGTATATAAATGCCAGAGATAACATTAAGCATAGAAGATTTGCCTGCTCCATTAGGCCCTATGATAGCTAGTATCTCACTTTTTTGTATTTTTAAATTTACATTTTGTAATGCTTTAAGGCCTCCAAAAGACAGGCTTATATCCTTTATATCCATTAAAACTTCTAATTTTGTAGAAGTATTATTTTTAGCATCTACACTCATGCAACTTTATCCTTTAAATCAATAATTTTCATATCCTGGATTTTTAAATCTGCGCTAATTGAACCTTTTCTGCCATCTTCAAATGTAACTTCTGTTTCTATAAAACAATGGTCTTCATTACTATATAATGCATCTACAAGTTTTCCATACCTTTCAGAAATAAGGTTTCTTCTTACTTTATTAGTTCTAGTTAATTCTCCATCATCAGCATCTAATTCTTTATGCAAAATTAAAAAACGTTTTATTTGAGAATCGCTTAATTCCAAATCTTCAGCTAAATCCTCGTTTACTTTATCTATTTCTTTAGATATTAAATCATATACTGAACTTTGGCCGGCTAGATCAATATAGCCAGAATATGCTATATTGTTTCTTTCTGCCCAACTTGCTACTGCTTCTAGGTCTATATTTATAAAGCATGAGACAAAATCCTTATTATCTCCGAAAGCAACAGCTTCTTTAATAATACCACAAA
>JAYGEJ010000006.1:0-2130 GCA_046582425.1 Alphaproteobacteria bacterium | reverse complement strand
GATAATCCTAAAACCCTATCTCCTAAAAATTCAAGGCGTTCGTATGTATAATCTTTTTTATTATTTAAAATACTAGTATGAGTTATAGCTGCTTCTAATAATTCTCTTTTATTAAAATTGTATTTTATAGCATCTTCTATTTTTTTTATATCTTTCATAAATTAAATACTTTTAAACAAACGTTCTACCCTAATGGAGGATGGCCATAACCATAATTTCCATAATGGCTCTGTCCTATCTCTTGAGTAGAATATTATTTGTGCTTTTCCAACTAAATTTTCAAACGGAATAAAGCCAAGTTGACTTAATATTCTACTATCAGAAGATTGGTCTCTATTATCACCCATTGCAAATAAATGTCCTTTAGGAACAGTGTAAATATCAGTATTATCAAGCATACCATTTGGACTTGCATCAAGTACTTCATAAACTATATCATCTGATAAATGTTCAGAATATTTGTCGTAAGTATACATTATATTATTTCTATCTTTGGCACTCCATAAACCTTTAGCTTCTCTATCTATTTCTTTATTATTTATATATAAAATTCCATTCTTAACTTGTATTTTATCACCTGGGAGACCAATGATCCTTTTTATATAGTCAATTTTAGTATTTTGAGTGAACTTAAATACTGCCACATCACCTCTTTTAGGATATTCACCAAAAATTCTACCTGAATATTTAGGAAAACTCATTGGAAATGAATGCCTACTAAATCCATAAGTGTATTTTGAAACAAACAAATAGTCGCCTTCTAAAAGGGTAGGTTTCATAGAGCCTGATGGAATACTAAAAGGCTCAAAAGCAAATGTTCTTAGTGTTAATGCAATCAAGATTGCAATAAAGAATGTCTTTATATTTTCGACCCAATAATTACTTTTATTTTTAGGGTTATCTATTTTTGACTCTTTCTTCTTAAAAAATTGCAACTTCATTTCTATTTAAAACTCCATTTATTAATTTGATATTATTACTATTGCCATAGCAAGCTTACTATCATCTGTTAAACTTATATCTATTTTTGCAGATTTATCATTTTTAGTTATTAATTTAAATTGTTCTAAAGCTCCTCCTTTTAAAATAATTGTAGGTTTGCCTGATCTTAAATTAACTACTTCAATATCTTTATAAAATACTCCCCTTTTAAAACCAGTACCTAAAGCTTTTGAACAAGCTTCCTTTGCTGCAAATCTTCTAGCATATGAATCAGCATAATTTTTTCTAGAATCACATTTTTTAATTTCATTTTTTGTATATATTCTAGCTTTAAACCTCTCACCATGCTTTTCAAGCGTAGCTTCTATTCTTTTAGAATCACATAGGTCTTGTCCTATACCAAATATCATTTGCTGCTATCTATAATTTTACGCATTTTTTTAATAACTTTATCTAATCCCATAAATATAGACTCACCAATTATAAAATGGCCTATATTTAATTCTTTAATATGATCAATTTTTGCAATTTCTTTCACATTTTCAAAATTTAAACCATGTCCTGCATGAACTTCAATACCTTTACCCGCAGCAAAATTTACGGCATTTTTTATTCGTTTAAATTCTATTGATTTATCATTAGTATTACAATATTCACCTGTATGTAACTCAACTATATGTGCATCTAAAGCCAATGCTTCATCAATTTGCTTTAAATCAGGATCAATAAATAATGAAACGTCTATATTGGCATTAATACATTGTTTTATTATATCTTGTATAAAATATTTTTTTTTATCTCTTATATTTAATAATTCTAGTCCTCCTTCTGTAGTAACTTCTTGTCTTTTTTCAGGTACCAAACATACTCTTTCTGGTTTGAACTCTAAAGCAATTTCTAACATTTCTTGAGTAGCTGCCATTTCTAAATTCAAAGGAATTTTAATATTTTCTTTTAAAGCTTTTATGTCTTTATCTGAAATATGTCTTCTATCTTCTCTTAAATGGGCAGTTATTCCATCTGCCCCTGACTTTTCTGCAATTTTAGCAGCTTTTATAGGATCAGGATGAAAAAAACCTCTAGCATTTCTTATAGTAGCTACATGATCAATATTAATACCAAGCCTCATATTATTCCTTTTTTCTTTTAATTATTAATTTAATTTTATTTTTTTTATAATTATTTATT
>JAYGEJ010000137.1:0-4058 GCA_046582425.1 Alphaproteobacteria bacterium | reverse complement strand
CCAATAATACCTGTAATTAAAAATATAGGAATGAAAGCTGCAACAGTAGTAATTGCTGCTGTAAAAACAGGAATAAACATTTTACTGGCACCTTTTCTTGCTGACGAATTTGAATCATCTCCTTCTTCATGCCTAGTTTGAGCATATTCAGCAACAACTATAGCGTCATCTACTATAATTCCTAGCATCATAATCAAAGCAAATAGACTAACCATATTTATAGACTGGCCTGATATAAGCATTACCCCTAGTGTACCAGCCAGAGCAATAGGAATACCAAAAGCCACCCAAAACGCTACTCTTCCTGAAAGAAATATAAATAAAATTATAACTACTAAAGCTAAACCACCTAGACCATTTTTAATCAATAGATTAATTCTATCTCTTACAGATTGCACACTTAAATCATAAATTTTTACATTTAAATTTGGTGGAGAGTCTTTTTGAAAATCGGCGACATAATTCTCCAAAATTTTTGCCATTTTTAAGGAATTTCTTCCGGCTGCTCTTTTAATATCAAGACTTATTGCTTGTTTATTATTTACTAATCCGTATTGTCCTTCACTATCATAATTAATATAAATATTAGCTATATCTTTGAGGTATACTTGTTCACCAAACTCTCCACTAATTATTGAGAGTTCTTTTAACTGCTCTATTGTATTTTTTTGTCCTGAAATTTTTATTTTTCTAATATCTGAATCTTCAATTGTACCAGCAGGAAAATCTTTTGAAAAAGCATATATCTTATCGGAAATATCTTGCATTGATTTTTTAAAAGTCATTAGAGATAATGGATCTACAGCAACTATAATTTCCTTATCCCTCATACCAAGTATATTAATTTTATCTATTCCTAAATTGAGTAAATCATCGCGTATTTTTTTTGCATTATTTCTAATGCGCTCCTCAGAAATATCTCCATATAGTAATAGTCTACCAACCGTCTCATATCTTATAATTCTTCTTACTTTAGGTTTTTCAGAATCTTCTGGTAAACTGAGAATTCGACTTACAGCTGAACTGACATCAGATAATGCTCTCTGCATATCTGTGTTCTTAACAAATTCAACACTTAACTGCCCTACTCCCTCTCTAGCAGTAGAATTGACTTTTCTGACTCCATCTATAGTTCTAACTTCGGGTTCAATAGATTTTATAATTTGATTTTCAACGTCTCTTGGGCTTGCACTTTTCCAATCCACACTTATAGTAATTAAGTCAAAACCAAAATCAGGCAATGATTGTACGTTTAATTTTAATAATCCTAATAAACCAAATAGTAGTATAATTACCATCAGTACATTAGAAGCTGTTTTATGATTAGAAAAGAGATTTAAAATATTCAAATTAATTAACTTTCATTACATCTAAAAATTATTTAGTAAAGTATCTACTTGCATATTATCTTTCATATTACTTAAACGAGTTGTGGCGATATAGTTACCGGATAAATTATTGTCTTGAATAATAATTCCTTCTCTCTCTTCACTTATCACGATTATTTCACGTTTAACTAATCTATTATTGCTAACTAAATAAATATATTTATTTTTAAATATAGAAGAGGTAGGGACCATAATAGCATCTGAGGGTATATTACTTTTAAGATTTATTTCTACAAAAGCTCCTAGAGGTATTTTAGGTAAAGATTTATTAACTTGTGCATATATATTTATCCCCGCAATTTCTTTATTAATTAAACCATCTATTCTGCTAATTTTTCCTGTAGCTTTATAATATTTATTACCAATCATCCATTTGATATTAATTATCTCGCCTAAGCCATTATTTTTAAATTGTGTAAGCTTGAAATAATCACTACCTCCAATAAAAACTTTTGCTTCTAAATTATCCGTATCACTCAGTACTGCTAAATTATCATTACTTGTTATCTCTTTTCCAACTTCAAGATTTAAATTAGATATATGTCCTGAAAAGGGAGAAAATACAGCAGTTTCTTTTAGATCATTATTTAATTTATCAATTATTATTTGTATTTTATCTATTTCTGTATTGAGAGTTTCAAATTCAATCTTTAAAATATTAATTAATTCAATATTATCTATAAAACTTTGTTCTTTTAAGCTCAAGGATAAGCGAAGTTCATCAATTGAATTATCTGAAAATGCTTTTGATTTAGCTGCAGTCCTTCTATCCAGTTGATTTTTTATAATATCTCTTTGAATAATTATCTCTTTTTGCCTCAGTTCAGCTGTACTTATCTGAGATTTTATTTTTTTTAAGTTAAGAAATAAAATTTTTCTTGAAGTAGTTTTCTCGGCTATTTCATTATCTATATAAAAGGAATCAATCTTAAATATTAAATCACCTTTATTAATATATTCTCCATTTTTTATATTATTACCAATTTTAACAACTTTACCATTCTCTCTATATTTTATATTCAAAATTCTATCACTTACTATTTCTCCATATGTTTTTATATTTAATAAATATTTAATAGAAGATAGTTTCACTGTATTTACTATTGGCAACTCTATACTTTCTTGCTTTGCTGTAGCAACAGGACGAGAATTAAGGAAAAAATAAAATACTATAAATGCCAAAAAAATTATTAAAAAAGAAATTACAATATTTTTAAATAATGGTTTCATGCTATATCCTATTAATTAATAAATGTATTATACTAAATTAAAGAAGATTAAGATTATAATAAACTAAATAAATTAATTTAATTTTGAATTTAATAATTGTAAGAACTTTTCCTTGCTATAACCAGTATCAATAGAGTCAAAAAAAGTAACTTTAACTACACCTGGCCTCTTTATAAAACCTTTTTTATCCCAAACATGTCCTGATGCCATATATACTGGAATTATTGGTATTGTTAAATGTTTATAGATAGCATAGATCCCTGGTTTAATATTAACTTTTGTTAGATATTTAACTCTCGTGCCATGAGGGAAAAGAACCAAGTTTATTTTTTTAGTTAAAAGAAATTTAATCTTTTTAAGCATTAAAAATATTGTCTTTGAACGTTGTTTTCTATCTATAATTATATGACCACATCTCCAAATAAATAAACCATAGAAGGGAACATAGAGAAGCTCTTTTTTCACTATATATTTTATATTAGAAAAATAGGCTAAAAATAATATTGTTTCTAAAACCGATTCATGGCGGACTGCAAATAGAACTTGATTATTATAATGTTTATTTAAATTCTTTTTATTAATCTCTATTTCAATTTTACAAATCTTTTTAAGTAGGTAAATAGTTATTAACGCCCACTTATGAGATATTTTTTTAGTCAAAGAAGTAGATATTAAACAAGGGAAAAGAAAGAATCCTATGATTATACTGATACTAAAAAATAGTAAATTAAATGCTAAAGAACGTAAAAAAATCAATTAATAATCCATAAATAAATTACTTGTATATGAGATATAAGATATTTTAAATGTTCTTCAAAATAAAATTTTTCTCTTAAATTTTTATTAGACTTTAATTTATATGGAAAAATTGTAATATTTGGCATAGAGTTTTTAAATAAAAATAATGCTCTCTGCATATGCCAATCATCTGTTATTAGAATAAAATCTTTAAAATTATTTTTCTGTATCCAATTTTTTGTTTCTATAGCATTTCCGAAAGTACTTTGAGCATTATAACCAAGAGTTACTCTTGCTTTGTCAATATCTTTATTTTTAATAATTTCTGAATATTTAACTCCTCTAGCTACTCCAGTAATAAGTAATCGAGAGTCATTATTTACAAGTGTTAAATCAATAGCAGCATTTAATCTTCCTGTATTCCCGGTAAGCACAACTATAGTATTAGAATCAGTATATTTTATATTTTCTATATCTAAATTTTTAATAAAGTCTAAAAATGAGATTATGTATAGTATTAATGCTATAGAAATTAAAATTATAGATTTCAAACTAAACAATTTTAACTCTCTATTTCTTTTATTTGACCAAATAACAAAATATCAAAACCTAATTAAAAAATTCTATAGATTAATATATTAATTAAAAAAACTATATTAAAATAAAATCTTTAAAATTATTTTTCTGTATCCAATTTTTTGT
>JAYGEJ010000034.1:0-9532 GCA_046582425.1 Alphaproteobacteria bacterium | reverse complement strand
TATTGAAGTTCGTTTTGTTGACCCCTCTGAACCAAATAATTTTTTAAAGGCAACAGATAACAATACTAGAGCTTATTTTGGAGAAACACTTCCTAACCCAAAACTAAATATTTTTCCAATTAAAGAAGTTTCAGATCTAGGCAAAAAATTAGGAATACCATTGATTATAGACAATACTGCAGCGCCAATTATTATAAAACCAATAATCCATGGGGCTAGTGTAGTAATTCATTCTACTACTAAATATATTGGCGGTCATGGAACTAGTATAGGTGGAATAATCATAGATAGTGGTAATTTAAATTGGGAAGAATTTAAAGAAAGACAGCCTTTACTTAACAATCCAGACCCTAGCTATCATGGAGCTATATGGACGGAAGCAGTAAAACCTCTCGGACCTATAGCATTTATTCTTAAAGCTAGAGTTACACTTCTTAGAGATATAGGTGGCGCTATGAGCCCATTCAATGCTTTTCAATTTATACAAGGATTAGAGACTTTACCATTAAGAATTAGAGAGCAGTGTAAAAATGCTAAATTAGTTGCTGAATATTTATCTTCATTAAAATCAGTAAGTAAAGTGATTTATCCAAGTTTATTCACTGGAGAGCATAAAAAAAGAGTTGATACATACCTTGATAATAATAATTTTGGTGCACTTGTGGGTTTTGAAATTGATGGAGGAATTGAAATTGGTAAAAAATTTATTGATTCATTAAACCTATTTTATCATGTAGCAAATATAGGAGACGCTAAAAGTCTTGCAATACATCCAGCATCCACTACTCATTCACAATTAAGTGAAGAAGACAAACTTAGGGCTGGCGTAAATAATTCTTATATTAGATTATCTATAGGTATAGAACATATAGATGATATAATAAATGATTTAGATAATGCATTAAATAAAGCTACTAAATCCATCAAAGCCACTTAAAAAATATTGTATAGTCTGCTAACTTTAATAGCAGACTATATTATAATATTGGTTCATTTTCTATTTCTTCATCTTTTCTTGGTTCCTCAGGCATAGGTAGATTCATAAATCTGGTCTTTGATCCATTATGTATAGGTATTTCAGTATTATTAATTACACCATCATATTCACCCGACCTAATAATTGCATCTGTAATTCTCCATGTATGACTATCTGGCATTTTAGGTCGAGCCAATAATACCATACTTCCAAAATCATAAACTAAATTCATATTTACTGGAGAAAATTCACTAAATACTCCTGTTCCATAAAGTAACGATATTGCTATATCTTTTGATAAAACTACTAGAGGCATTTGATCAGTTGATAGTAAACTATAAACCCTTCTAAACCCTCTTGCTCTTGCAGGTCGTGCTCTTGATTCAGGTAAAGTTTTCTCGAGTGAATGAATAATTTTTTTAGAAAAAGGATAGCTATTTTTATCTTCAATTACACTTAAGATAAGCATATGCCTCATTCGATATACTTGCCATTGCCCCCAAGGAGCATGTCCCATTGAAAAAAATGACAAAGATAAAATAAGTGATTTAGAAAAAAAACGTCTATTTAACATAAAGGTAATTTACAATATATGAGAAATTCAAACAATGAACTTCTCATATATATACATTAGTATTTAGTTACGATATTTATCAAAAACATCTAAGTTTAATACTGCAGTTACAATGAAATTAGGTACATCAACTACTTGACCTACTCTTAAATCAACTGCTACTGAGCATAATATATAAGCTTGCTCTCTTGTAAGCCCATGCTCCCTAACTATATAATCAATCATTTGAATTAGAGCATGACGAGCAGCTGCAGTTAAATCTTCAGATAAATTCTCTAAATTAGTAATTTTTTCTGAATTAAGATAACCATGCGAAGGAAGTTGTTCTCCTTTCCCCTTCAAAGGAATACCAACTGTTTGATAATAACGAGTAGGTTCCATATCTCTTATTTGATCATTACCTACTGTAACTGGCATATCCATATGTTTACCACCACCTTTAATTATTCTTGTTCTGAGAACATTTATTGCTCCCATTTCAATGGCGGTTCCTGAAACTTCTCCGTCACCTTGAGCATAATGTACATCACCTGTAAATAGTCCACATCCGTCAATAAAGCACGGGAAAATAATTTTTGTACCTATTTGCATTTGTTGAACATCCATATTACCACCATTCTCTCTTGGTGGAATAGTTCTAAGACAATCATCTGCATGACTTCCTCCTTCGCCACAAACTGCAGCAGGAAGAGCTCCTCCTGAAGATGGCCCAAGTACAACTCCTCCAGCAGCAGCTAAATCAGCTTCACGGGCTTTCCATGCTTTTACTTCAGGTAAACCTGGTAAAACACCAATAGATCCAGGGAACGCCTCAAAAGGCACAGTAATACCTGGCATACCATCTGAGACAGCACCAACTCTAGTTAATTTCCAATTTACAATATAAGGATCAGGAAACAAATCTCTTAAAAATCCAAATCCTGGAGCTATAACTGTATAACCATACTCATCTGGAATAATATCAACTATTTCTACTTCTAATGCATCTCCTCTTTTTGCACCATTAATATGAACTGGCCCCATCATAGGATGAACTAGTCCCAAATCTACTGTTGATAAATCATCTGCTATAGAGTCTAACCTAAATTGACTATCTAAAGCATCTCTAGAATGGATAATAATTATATCACCTGGATTAGCTTTTACTGCAGCAGGTATTGCAGGATGATAACGATTAAAACAATTTTTATCATCTATACAATGAGCACCCTCCTTAGTAATCTCCACTTTATTCATCCATTTTTGGTCTGTTGTATCTGCAAATGCAGAAAACGCAATAAAAGATGAAATAAGCATAATACTTAGTATTTTCATTTTACCTCTCCCCTTTAAATATAAGAAGTTAAAGCTACTCTTATTATAAAATTATGCAAATATTATTATTAAATTCTACATATAAATTTAAAGAACTATATTTTTTTTGTTTTTAGTAATTGCCTTTTGGTTTTCAAATATAGACCCTTGATTAATCGCTGCTGGTAAAGGCATTCTTACTGGAACTTGGGTTAACCTTGGAGTATTAACTATACTTCCTGATACTATTTTATTATTGAATTCTTCATAATTATTTATTCCCATTAATGGCCAAGCATCATTAGCTGCAAATTCCCAAAGTAGAAATCTTCTATTAGTTTGTGATATATTTGGCTTTGAAGCATGAAGAAGTCTTGCATGATGAATTGTAATAGTCCCTGCTTTCCCTATTATTTCTTTTACGTTACTTAAATCTATATTACTTTTTTCCGTATCTATTGCCCCAGCAAAATACCCATTATGATGATGATCATATACTTCACCTTTATGAGATTCAGGAACAAATAATACAGTACCATTATCTAGTGTCATATCATCAAGCATGATCCCAACAGCTAAAACATCGTCGTTAGAATGTGGATAAAAAGCCCAATCCTGATGCCAATCAACCAAATCTCCTGCAGAGGGAGACTTTAAGTTCATTTTGCCATTATGTAACCTAAAGTTATCACCTAACAAAGATGTTACTTTTTGAATAACACTAGGATAAAATAATAATTTTTTAAATACTTCGTTATATTTTTGAGGTTGTTTTATCCTTCTTACACTGATGTTAGAGGGAGTATGATTTACTCCTAAATCAAATTGCTCATTAGAATTTTTAATTAATTCAGCATGTTTAAGCATCTCATCAGTTGCAATATTTAATTCACTTAAAAAATTTTTATTAATAACATTTTTAATTATTATGTAGCCATTTTTATGATATTCTTTAACTTGCTCATTTGATAAATTATAGTTCATTTCATATCCCACTAATTTAATGATTCTTTAATTAATTCTGATGCTTTTTCACCTACCATTATACAAGCTGCATTTGTATTGCCCGATGGAATTGTAGGAAATATTGATGCATCTGCAACTCTAACCCCTTTTAAACCATGCACTTTTAGCTCATCATTTACAACCGAATTTGAACCTCGGCCCATCCTACATGTTCCAGAAGGATGAAATCCCGTTTCTGCTGTTTCACGAATATATTGCTCAATTTCATAATCTGTAGAAACGGATGCACCAGGTGAATGTTCAAAATCTCTGATTAAATCCATTGGTTTAGCTTCAACAATATTTCTCATAATTTTTACTGCATCTATTAAAACGCGTTTATCTGAATCATGTGATAAAAAATTAAATTTAATACTTGGATGTTTATGAGGGTCGGGAGAACAAATATGGATTGACCCCATACTATTTGGTCTTAATTGATAACATGCTGCTGCCATACCAGGAAAATCATGAAAAATTCTCTTCTTTAGGCTTCCAACAGAAAATGGAATATATTGTATCTGTATATCAGGACTCTCTAAATAATTCTGTGTTTTAAGAAATGCTATTATTGAAGCAGCAGGCATACTAAATAATCCTTTTTTTCTGAATATATATTTAGCAATTTGACTATATTTATTAATACCTCTGCCTAAATGATTATATGATGCTTTTTTTAATTTTAATTTCCATTGAAGTCTAGCCATAAAATGGTCTTGAAAATGTTCACCTACAGCTGGCAAGTTATGTTTAATTTTTATTTCATATTTATTTAATATATCCTTATTACCTATGCCTGATAACTCAAGAATTTGAGGAGAAGCAATAGCGCCAGCTGAAAGGATAACCTCATTATTACAAAAGACTTTATGTAATTTATTATTTTTTTTATAAATTATTCCAGTACATACCTTATTATCAATAATGAGTTTTTCAGTTGTAGCTTCAGTAATTAAAGTTAAATTTGGTCTTTTTAAAGCAGGTCTAAGATAACAGTAGTCAGTACTCATTCTGCGTCCATTAGATATTGTAGCTTGTATCCTAGAAATTCCCTCCTGATTTGGGCCATTATAATCCTTATTTAATGGATATCCTAGTGATTGAGCAGACTCAATTAAAGCATCATAAAGTAAGTTTTCATCTTTAACTTCTGTTATTCCTAATAAACCACTATTTCCTCTGTATTCAGTTTCACTTTTATCATAGTTTTCAATTTTTTTAAAAATTTTTGATACTTCATTCCAACTCCATCCTTTATTACCATGCTGTGCCCAAGTATCATAATCTAGTGACTGTCCTCTAACATAGACCATGCCATTAATAGAACTAGAACCACCAGTCATTTTTCCTCTAGGAATGGGAATATTTCTATTAGATGTTCCAGCTTCTCCTTCAGATGAATACCTCCAATTCACTCCAGGTTTATTAATAAAGAGGCCAAAACTCATTGGCATTTGTGCATAAAAATGTTCCTTTTTACCTGCTTCAATAAGTAAAATGCTAATATTTAAATTTTCAGATAATCTATTTGCAATAGTTGCTCCAGAAGAGCCAGCTCCTATTATAATAAAATCATATTTATTCATTTCTAATGACATTAGTTTTTAGGATTCCTATACTCAGTCATATTATTTAATTCATCTAGTAAACTAATTTTACCTCTCCAATTTGTATCATTTTTAATTTCAGCATTATCTACGATGAGTGAAGATGAAATTTTATCGACTAATTTAGCTTTGCCCAATGGCCAAAGTAAAATTTTTAATAGTGTTGCAGGAAAATTTATTAAAATTAATTTTTTATTCATAGAAGCTGCAATATTTTTATATAATTCATCTACCCTTATAGGGTTATCATCAGCTATTAAGTATGTTTTATTAATAACCTTATTATTGAAAGCTATAACTATTAAGGCATCAACTAAATTAGTAAGAGACATTAAAGATCTTAAATTATTAGTTTTCACAATAGGCATGGGTATATTTCTATCTATAAAATTCATTAATGAACTTAAATTTCCTTTTACTCCTGCTCCATAAACGAGAGGAGTTCTAAGTATTATAAAATTTATTTTATTTAGCTTACAATATTCCTTAAGTAGTTTCTCAGCTTCTAATTTTGATATACCATAAGCACCACTGGGGTCTTCTTTACTTCGATGTGAATAAATTTCATCATTCGTTAAAAAACCTTCCCCATTAACTTTAATTGAAGATAACAAGATAACTTTTTTAATTTTTAAATTACGTAAGGAACCTAAAATATTTTTTAAGCCTATTACATTAACATTATAATATTCTTTATAATTATTCGATTTAACATGAGTTTTTGCAGCTAAATGATAAAAATAATCAATATTAAATTTTTTATTAAAATCAAAATTTTTAGTAATATCTTTAATTAAAATATTAGTATAATTTTTACTATTAAAATTATTAATATTTTTTCTAACAATACCATAAACACTATGACCTTGCTTTAATAACTCTTTTATTAACATCAAACCAATAAAGCCTGATGCTCCTGATACTAGGATATTATATTTTTTTTTACTCAAAATTATTAATCCATAATATTTATGCTAATGTGTAATTTATAAATAACATAAAATTTGTATTATGTGGAATAGAATGAACTCTAAAAATAAAATAAAAATTAGTGCACTTATTGTTGCAAGAAATGAGGAAATAAATATTAAAGCTTGTCTAGAAAGTCTAGAAACAGCTGATGAAATTATTCTTTTATTAGACAGAAGCTCTGATAATACCATCAATATTGCTAAAGGTTTAAATTGCATTATTATTGAAGGCAGTTGGCTATCAGAAGGTATAAGAAGAAATGAAGGTATAAAACAATGCTCACATGATTGGATACTTGAAATTGATGCTGATGAAAGGGCTAGTAAATACTTAATAGATGAAGCTAAAAATAAAATAATACAACTTAAAGATAGCACTAAAGGATATTTTTTAGTTCCATTTGATAACTATATAGGAAATAAAAGAGTAAGATATGGATGGGGTGCATCTTGGGGAGTAACATCTAAACCATGTCTTTTTAATAAAAATTCTAAAGTTTGGGGTGATGAATCTATTCATCCAAGTCTCCAATTAAATTATAAACAAGGAGTTTTAGTAAATAGAATAGATCATTTTGTTGATAAAAATATTTCTGACATGATACAAAGATTAGATAGATATACTAGTGCAAAAGCTATAGATTTGAGAAAGTCATCCAAAAAACTACCTCCATTATGGATTACAGTCAGGAGGTCTTTAACTAGGTTTTATAAATGTTACATAACTAGAAAAGGATATAAAGAAAAGGGCTGGGGCTTCTTAAATGCAACTTTTGCTGCACTTTTTGTATTAATAAGTTATTTAAAGGCAAAATTAGAAAATGATGAGGAATATCCTAAGAGTTAATTAATTCTACATATTTTACTGCTATATTATCCCAGTTTAAGTTTCTTTGTAATTTAATAGAATTATTTTTATAATCTAGCCATAAATTGTCATCTTTTAATATACTGATAGCACCTTCATAAAACTCCTTATCTGATTTGGCAACAATACCTGTCACCTTATCAATTACTCTTTCTCCTAAACATCCAATAGGCTTGATCACACAAGGAACTCCTAAAGCTTGCGCTTCCGCTATAGATAAACAAAATGTTTCTCCAGGATCACCTTTATAAAGCATCGCTCTAGAAGTTAATAATTTTCTAAACAATTCATTTTTAGGAATAGGTTCAAAAATTTTAATACTATTTTCATTTAAATTTTTAATTTTATTAATAATATTTAAAATCTTATTTTTGTTTCTACCTCCATAAGTTTTATAACCGGCGTAAATATGTAATTTAGCATTTGGAACTTCTTTTTTAATATGCTTAACCCAAAGTTCAGACAACCAATCTAGTCCTCTTTCTGGATTAGAAGTGAATATTACAACTGGATCTGGTATATTATTATTTTCTATTTCCTTAAATAAAACCTCCTTAGATAGACCTAGAGGTATAATTACTGCCCTATTTTTAATCCAAAATGGAATTGAATTATAATGATACTTTCCTGAACATACAATTTTAATATTTTTAAAAAATAGTCTTCTAAAATTTCTGAATTTATTTAAGTAATTTGCAGGATTATGCAACCACAAAATAGTTTTCTTAGATTGAGGTGCATTATCTAGAAGGTTAGGAGCTCTATTAATTATATAAATATCACACTCTTTAATTTTTGTATCTAAAGGTTCCCAATAAACACCTTGGTATTTAATAGGTTTTAAACTTTTAGTAAGAGCTATAACTTTATGTCCTAATTTACTTAAAGATTCTGCTAATAGTACAAAAGCGGTTTCTGTTCCACCTAAAGGCTTTTCTCTATATGACCTCCCGTTAAAATCTGAATCTTGATCAACCATTATTATCAACAATATAAAAGTCCAATTTAATTAATTTTAAAAAAATCTACCATACTGGGAAGCATACTTGCATCATAACCACTATTATTAATACTCAAGATACATTTCTCCAAATCTTCACCCAAATATATAACTGATGCCAGACCCCATATTAGGGATGATCGAGCTCCAGATCTACAATAAAAAAGTGACTTTTCATTATTATTTTTAATTAAGTTACTAAAATCTAATATTTTCTGCTTGTTGAGAGTTCCAGACGCAAAAGGAATATCTATAAACTTTATTCCTAAACTTTCAGCTTTATCTTTTAATAAATTAGAGTGCGTTTGATTGAATTCTTCATTATCTGGTCTATTGTTAATTATTAGTTTAATACCAAAAACAGCCAAATCCTCTATATCATCGATCTCTATTTGACCTGAGATATAATGATTTCTACTAATACTCTGTAGATTTGTTACTTCCATTTTTCTCCAAACTTCCATAATTTTTAAAATTAATAAAATAATATTTATGATTATTACAATAAAAATCATTTTCTAACTATTATATTGTAAATAAATGAATAATTTAATTAAAAAATATGTTGCGTTATATTCATTTAGAATCAACAATCAATTCTATTTTTATTTTATTTGGCATTAATAAATTTTGGGGAAACTTAATCAAATGAAAAACATTCTAATTAAAATTTCTATAGCTTTTATAGCAACATTCTTATTAATATCGTGTGATAACTCTAAAGAAAGCAATAACTCTGATACACCAACTAAAATTGAAACAGTAAGATGGAAAATGGCAAGTACGTTTCCAGGAAACCTTAATATTATAGGTGAAGGTGGAATAAACTTTACTAAAAGATTAGAAACTGTTTCAGGCGGCAATATAAAGATTAAGTTTTTTGAACCTGGAGCATTAGTTCCTCCTTTAGAAATATTTGATGCCGTATCTACCGGTGCTGTAGACGCAGGTTGGTCAACTGCAGGATATTGGGCAGGAAAAATTCCTGCTGTACAATTCTTTACTGCTATTCCCTTTGGACCTAATGCTACTGAGTTTTTAGCCTGGTATCATGAAGGTGGAGGAAAAGAATTATGGGAAGAAATATATGCAAGACATAATTTACATCCAGTTCAATGTGTAATGATCTCACCTGAGTCTTCCGGTTGGTTTAGAAAGGAAATAAATTCAGTAGAGGACTTAAAAGGATTAAAAATGAGATTCTTTGGATTAGGAGCTAAAGTAATGGATAAGGTTGG
>JAYGEJ010000158.1:0-18585 GCA_046582425.1 Alphaproteobacteria bacterium | reverse complement strand
TTCGCCCAAAAATACCATATTGCTATAGAAAGAATGGCAAAATGGATTAAAGATGGTAAAATTATTTATAAAGAAGATGTTGTAGAGGGTATTGAAAATGCTCCTGAAGCATTTATAGGACTAATGAATGGAAAAAACTTTGGTAAGTTACTAATTAAAGTTTCGGATTAGTTATTTTTCCAACTTATCAATAGAATTTAACTTTAATGAAAGTTCTTTTAGTTGATTATTGTCAATTTTAGAAGGTGCATCCATTAAAAGATCTTGGGCTTGCTGATTCATTGGAAACATAATAACTTCTCTTATGTTAGGTTCATTAGCGAGTAACATTACTATTCTATCAATTCCAGGAGCTATACCTCCATGTGGAGGAGCACCATACTTAAAAGCATTATATAAAGCACCAAATCGACTTTTTAAATCCTCAGGAGTATAACCTGCAATACTAAATGCTTTTTCCATAATATCTGTTCTATGATTTCTTATAGCCCCAGAAGACAACTCAACTCCATTACAAATAATATCATATTGCCATGCCAAAATCTCGAGAGGATCTTTGTTTTCAAGAGCTTCCATACCTCCTTGTGGCATTGAGAAAGGATTATGGCTAAATATGATATTATTAGTACTTTCATCTAATTCATACATAGGAAAATCTACAGTCCAACAAAATTTAAATACATTTTTTTCAATTATATCCATGTCTTCCGCAATCTTCATTCTAGCTTTCCCTGCAAAACTTTCTGCCTCTTTAACTTTATTACAAATAAAAAATATTGCATCCCCATCGTTTGTTTCTGTTTTCTTTTTAATAATTTCAACAGCTTCTTTAGATAAAAATTTTCCTATTGGCCCTTTAGCTTCGCCATCACTTAATAAAATATAACCTAAACCTGGCTGACCCTGTTCTTGTGCCCAAGCATTTAATTTATCAAAAAACGATCTAGGTCTGCCTACAACGTTAAATGCAGCTATTGCTCTTACAACAGCTCCTTTATTAATCTGTTCTTTAAATGCCTTAAAAGTAACGCCTTCATGCAAAAAAGCTTCGGTTACATCACATATTTCTAGAGGGTTTCTTAAATCTGGCTTGTCAGTTCCATATTTTAACATTGCCTCTTTAAAAGTAATTTTTGGGAAGGGATTAGATGTTATTTCCCATTCTGAAAACTCACTAAAAAGTTCAGTCAAAACTGGTTCAATTGTATTAAATACGTCATCTTGCGTGGCAAACGCCATTTCCAAGTCTAATTGATAAAATTCTCCTGGACTTCTATCAGCTCTTGCATCCTCATCCCTAAAACATGGAGCAATTTGAAAATAACGGTCAAAACCAGATGCCATTATTAACTGCTTAAATTGTTGTGGAGCTTGGGGTAAAGCATAAAATTTTCCTGGGTTTAAACGTGAAGGAACTAGAAAATCTCGTGCTCCTTCTGGAGATGAAGCGGTTAAAATTGGTGTTTGAAACTCGTGAAATCCCGCAGTAATCATTTTGTTTCTAATTGAAGAAATAATTTTTGACCTTAAAAGCATATTTTTTTGCATAGCAGGCCTTCTTAAATCTAAAAATCTATTCTTTAGCCTAACTTCTTCGCCTAGATCATGTTCGCCAGATACTGGCATAGGAAGAATTTCTGATAAAGATTCTATTATATAATTTTCAATAGATATCTCTATTTCTCCAGTAGCAAGTTTTTTATTAATTAAATCATCAGACCTCTTTACTACCTTTCCAGAAACAGTAATTACACTTTCTAATCGAGTATCTTCGCATAATTTGAAAAATTTATTATCATTATCAATAACTATTTGGATAATCCCAAAATGGTCTCTTAAATCTATAAATAATAGTCCACCATGGTCTCTTTTACGATCAACCCATCCAGATAATTTAACAGTATTACCTACATTGTTCGAAGTAAGCTCTCCACAATTGTGCGACCGATAAAGATGCATATAAATATCCTCATAAAGTTAATTATTATTAATTTATATAATAATATATCTTTTAGACAAAATTATAAAAATTACAAACCAAAATATATTTAGTTTTGTTGATAATATACGAATCTAATGTTATTTCTATTAAAATGACCCTTTTAACAAAATCTCAAGAAATAGAAACGCTCTGTAATAATCTTAAAAATGAACCCTTTATATGCTTAGATACTGAATTTATTAGAGAAAAATATTATTATCCTAAGCTATGTCTCATTCAAATTGGAGATTCTAAAGGTAATGGTTGGGCAATTGATCCATTAATTAATAAAATTAACTTAAACCCAATATTTGAATTACTACTTGATAAAAAAATATTAAAAGTATTACATTCTCCAAGACAAGATTTTGAGATTATATTTAATATTTTAAAAAAAATACCTACTCCAATATTTGATACACAATCTGCTGCTATGTGCTGCGGTTATGGAGACTCGGCTAGTTATGAATCTCTGGTTAAGAATATAAGTAATATTAATTTAGATAAAAGTGCTAGATACACCAATTGGGAAAACAGACCATTAAATGAAAAGCAAATAAAATATGCAATTTCAGATGTAACATATCTCTCAGAAATTTATTTATTTTTAAAAGATCACATGAAAAAAAATAATAGAACAAATTGGATAAAAGAAGAAATAGAAAAATTTAATGATTTGAGTCTTTATAAAACTGAGTCGCAAAATGCATGGAAGAGAATAAAGTTTAATAGCTCAAATAATAAAACTATGTCAATTTTTAGGCAAATTTCTGCTTTACGAGAAGAATTAGCAAAAAGCAATAATTTACCTAGAAATAAAATATTTAAGGATGATGTTATAATTAAATTAACTAAAAATCCTCCTAATAATATTCAGGATTTTGATAACCAGAGAGGAACAAACCTTAAGTATATTGATCTATCTTATAAAAATAAGATATTAAAAAATATAAAAATTGGAAAAAATGAAAAAAATGTCGATTGGTTAAATAAGAGAAATAATAATAGGCCTTCTAAAGCAATCACTGATATTTTAAAAATTATATTAATAAGTAGTGCTGAAAAACATAATATTTCTCCTCTCCTAATTGCAAATAAAGAAGACTTAAAATTAATAGCTCTAGGAGAAAAAGACGTAAAAGCTCTCAAAGGATGGAGATATGATATTTTTGGATCTTTCGCTATAAAACTAATGGAAGGTAAGTTCAGCCTTAAAATTAAAAATGGGTCTGTAATAATAGATTAGTATTAATTCTTAATAAGTACCAGGGTATCCACCACCATCTATTAATAAATTCTGGCCAGTAATGTATCCAGCATAACTGCTACATAGATAAGCGCATGCCACACCAAACTCTTTAGGAGTACCAAATCTACCTGAAGGGTTTTCAGCTGCTCTAGCTTCTCTAACTTCTTCTATACTTTTTCCCGTTTTTTCGGATACAAATTTAAAACTATTACGTAACCTGTCTGTGTCAAATGGTCCTGGTAAAATACTATTTATAGTAACATTATTAATAATTGTCTTCCTCGCAATACCAGCAACAAAACCAGTTAGTCCACTTCTAGCTCCATTAGATAAGCCTAAAATATCTATTGGTGCCTTTACTGAACTAGAAGTAATATTAATGATTCTTCCAAATTTTCTATCTTGCATACCGTCTACATACGCTTTTATCAATTCAATTGGTGTAAACATATTTGCTATACACGCATTCATCCAATCATCTCTATTCCAATCCCTAAAATCGCCAGGAGGAGGTCCTCCAGCATTATTAACTAGAATATCGGGATTAGGACAAATTTTAATAAGTTCATTTTGCTGTTCTTTTGAGGTTATATCTGCACAAAACTCTATTACATTTACTTCATATTTTTCTCTTAATTCTCTAGCTGTTGAAGATAAAACTTCTTTATTTCTTCCATTGATAACTAAATTTACTCCTTCAGAAGCAAGTGCCTCAGCACATCCTTTACCTAAACCTCTACTAGAAGCACAAACTATTGCTTTTTTTCCATTAATTCCCATATCCATTTTTATATTTCTCCTTATTATTTTTATAATTTAAATATATTTTTTAAAAAAGGTATAGTTATTTTTTTAGATTTTTCTAAAGATAAGGTGTTAATTTTAGAGACCATCTTTATAGTAGATTCAAAAGACCTATCTATTCTTTTTATTAGATAATTAATTACTTCAAAATCTATTATTACTCCTTTATCTGCAAATTGTTTTATTAATAAATTTTTTAATAATTCATCATCAGGTAAACCAATATTAATTTGTGGCATAGATAATATTCTTGATTTTAAATCTAGAAGTTTAAAGTCAATATTAGAAATAGGTAGATTAGAAGTAAGCATTAAATGATTTTTTCTTTCAGCCATCAAATTATAAATATGTAATAATAATTTCTCAGATTTAAATTTATGAATATCTTCTACAATAAGACATTTATTTTCTGAAAGAGTTTCTAGTTTACTTTCTTCTAAGTTTTTTGCTTCTATAATAAAACCATTAGATAAAGTCTGTAATGCTGAGGCCAAGTGGCTTTTTCCAGATCCTTTAGGGCCACACACTATAAAGCCTAGAGAAGGCCAATTTGGCCAAATATCAAGCCAAATAATAGCATCTTTATTTATACTACTAACAATATAGTCTTCTCTACCCATGGAAGGAAAGGTTCTAAGATTCAAAAGTAATTGTTGACTATAAGAATCGTTCATTATTCAAACCTGTTATTCTTTTTCAAAAAGAATAACAGCTAATACTGCTGCTACTGGAATAGCTAGTAAAACGCCAATGATACCAAAAGCCGCTCCTCCCGCGATGATCATAAACATGCCAACTAAAGGATGAAGTCCTACATTCTTTGATATAAATTTTGGTTCTAAAATATAAGATTCAATAATTTGACCTAAAATAAATATTATTAAAATATATGCTATAATTATAAATGAACCCATTTGTAAGATGCTAAATGATAAAGCTAATATTAAACCTAGTATAGTTCCTAAATAAGGAATAAATGATAAAACTCCAATAATTGAACCTATGCTAAAAGCACCTTCAAGGTTTATCAAAGATAATAAAGTGCTGTAATAAATAATTAAAAACAATGAAATAATAAACTTACCTCTAAAAAAAGAGGATAAAACAGAGTCTATTCTCATTATTTTCAAATCTAAAGATTTTTTTTGATTTTTTGGAATTAGGTTTATTAAATAACTCTTTATTTTATCCCAGTCATATAAAATATAGCATGTTACTATTGGAGTAATAATAGTAAGACCTATAATACTTATAAAAGCTTTCCCCTTTAAAAAGGTACCGCTTAAGATATTAATAATAATACTTATTATTTCTCCACTTTTATTTGCAAGTATATTACTTATTGAAGCTAAATAATTGTCATAATTAATAAAATAACTAAAACTATCTTCAATGTAGAATAATATTTTCTCATAAATTAATGGAAATTTAATAATAATATTACTTATTTGATCGAGTAATAATGGAATTAAGAATATAAATCCTCCTAAGAAAAAACATAAACTTACTATTAAAGCCATCAAAACTGAAAATAGATGTCCTAACCCTAAGTTCTTTAATTTATTTACTAAAGGATTTAATACATAAGCTAATAATATACCCATAATAAAAGGTAATAATATTGAAGATGCTAACCATAGAAATATTATAAATAATAAAATAGAAATATATATTATGTTAGTTTTATTTTTCAATATATTAAACTCCATAAATTTAATATTATCATTCGGTTAATAAAATAGTAGAATCATTTTTATAATTCTTATCATTACTTTCAGAAGAATCAATAACTGTGTTATTATAATCAATTAAACTAATATTATATTCATTATTAGCATTTAATCTTTTTTGTATATCTATCCTTGATTTATTAAAAACTTTAAATAAAGTATCTTCATTCTTTATATTTATACTTGCTTGTATTAACGAATTATTATGAGATAAAGATACTATCTTATAATTTAATATTTCTTTAATACTTTCTATATTATTAACTAATAACCTCCAATTTCTAAAATTATTAAAATTAGCATTTAAATTTATTTTTTTAAAATTTATATTTTTTTGAAAAGAAATTTTATTTAAAATAAGCCAATTTTCTATATTTTTTAAATTAAAAAATATAGAAAACTCTGCTTGATATTTAATATCTGATAGTTTTTCATAATGTATTTTATAACCAGCTACAAAGTCCTTTATATTTGGGTTTTTATTAATATCATCTAAAACAGAACTTATAGTAAGATAATCTTCATTATCTAACTTCCATGAAAGTAGTTTTTTTAACCCTATAAATATTGCTTGATTAGTTGCATTATTTCTAGCTAAATTAATATCTTCAAAAACTATGTCTATGCTAATATTATCTACAGTAAAAAAGTCATCTGCATTACTATTACTATGCATAGTTATTATAAAAATAAATATAAAAAAACTATTAAGTAATTTAAAATTATGTATAAAATGTCTTATATTTTTAATCATCTTAAACCATTTAATTACAAACTATATATATTAAGTAATGTCATACTAAAATAGTAAAGTCAGGAACACAATAAATCATGGTTAACAAAAACGAAAATAATACTTCAAAGAATCTTACATATGCAGATGCAGGAGTTGATATTGAAGCAGGAAATAAATTTGTTAAAGACATAATACCTATAGTGAAGGAGACAAATAGACCTGGAGTAATGGGATCAATAGGTGGTTTTGGAGGGCTATTTAATCTATCTGAGTGTGGATATAAAGAACCTATATTAGTTTCTGCAACCGATGGTGTTGGTACAAAATTACTTATTGCAGAAGAAATAAATAAGCATGATACTATTGGTATTGATTTAGTAGCTATGAGCGTGAATGATATAGTAGTTCAAGGTGCAGAACCCCTTTTTTTTCTTGATTATTTTGCTACAGGAAAATTAAAAATAGAATTAGCAAAAGAAATAATAAAAGGAATAGCCCAAGGAGTAAAACTCTCTAACTGTGCTTTGTTAGGAGGAGAAACTGCAGAATTACCTGATATTTATTATAATAATAATTATGATTTAGCAGGTTTTGCATTAGGAGTAGTTGAAAAAAATGATATTTTACCTAAAAATAATATAAAAGCTGGCGACTATATTATAGGACTTAAAAGTTCAGGAGTTCATTCAAATGGTTTCTCATTAGTAAGAAAAGTTTTAAAAAATAATAATATTAAAATAAAAGATAAAATTAGCGATTTTCCTGATGAATCTATAGGTCATCATTTATTAACGCCTACCAAAATATATGTTAACTCTATACTTAATGAGCATAAGTTAGGTCACATTAAAGCATGTGCGCATATTACTGGCGGAGGTTTAATAGATAATTTACCTAGAGTAATACCAAATAATTTAGAAGCTATAATATATGGTAATAAAATTAAACCTAACAATGTTTTTACTTGGATTAAGAATATAGGGAATATAAACAGCAATGAAATGTTAAAAACATTTAATTGTGGAATAGGTATGTGTATTATTGTCGATCCTTCTAAAGCAGATCATATACTAGCTAATTTTCTTAAACATGGAGAAGAAGCATCCATAATAGGAAAATTAGAAGAAAAATCTAATAACAAAAAAATATTAATATTAGATGAAGATCAAATGTGGGATAAATAAAAGTAATAATTATCCTACTATTTCTTCATCTGTGAAAAAAAAGTCTATTTCTACTTTAGCGTTATCAGAACTATCCGAGCCATGAACCGAATTAGCTTCAATAGATTCTGCATGCTCGTATCTTATTGTTCCTTTATCTGCTTCTTTAGGATTAGTAGCACCCATAGTTTTACGATATAATGATATTGCATTTTCTGCCTCTAAAACTTGAACTACAACAGGACCAGAAGTAATAAAATTAACTAAATCTCTGAAAAATGGCTTTTCATTATGGACTCCGTAAAATTCCTCAGCTTGAACTTCTGAAAGAAGAATACGTTTTTGTGCAATTATTGATAATCCTGCTTCTTCTATAATAGTATTAATTTTTCCAGTTATTGACCTTTTAGTCGCATCTGGTTTTATAATAGACAGCGTTCTTTCCATAAAATTTCTCCTATTTAAATTATTTATTCTATAAAATCTTTAACATATGTATTTAACAACCTCACACCAAAACCTGTTCCTCCTGTGGGGTATAGAGTGGAGTTACTTTTAGCCCAAGTCACACCAGCAATATCTATATGAACCCATGGAATATTTTTTGTAAATTGTTCAATAAATTTAGCTCCTGATGTTGCTCCTGCTCCTCTTCCGGATCCAACATTTTTCATATCGGCTATAGCCGACTTTATATCATCATCATATTCTTCACCTACTGGCATACGCCATACCTTTTCTCCAGTTTTTTCACCTGAATCAAATATATTTGAAGCTAACTCATCACTATTACTAAATATACCTGCTCTTTGTGGTCCTAAGCTAACTATAACGGCACCTGTTAAAGTGGCTAAATCTATCAATCTTTTTGGATTAAATTTATTTATTGCATATGTTACAGCATCAGCTAAAACTAGTCTTCCTTCTGCATCTGTATTTATTACCTCTATAGAATGTCCTGAAGAAGCCACAACAACATCTCCGGGCCTCTGAGCTTTACTAGAAGGCATATTTTCAACAAGTCCTACAACTGCTGTTATATTAACATTTGCTTTTCTTCCTGCCAGAACTTTCATTAAACCAATTACTACGCCAGAACCTCCCATATCCCATTTCATATCTTCCATACCTCCAGATGGTTTTATAGAAATACCACCAGTATCAAATGTTACTCCTTTTCCCACAAAACATACTTCTGGTTTAGACTTTTTATTTTTCGTCCCATTCCATGACATACTAACTACTCTTGGTTCATTAGCGCTTCCCATGGCAACGCCCAATAGAGCCCCCATTTTTAATTTTTTAATTTGAGGTAATTTTAAAACTTCCACTTTTACACCTAAAGATTTTAATTTTTCTGCTTCTTTAGCTAAATTTTCAGGAGTTAATATATTTGCTGGCTCAGATACTAAATTCCGTGTAAGAAAAACACCCTCTTCTAAAGCTTTAAGAGGGCTATAATATTTTTTTGCTAAAGCAACACTATTAACTTTAAATTCCACTTCTTTTAGTAAATTATTGAATTTATCTTTACTTTTTAATTTATATTTATAAAAACTATATGACCTTAATTTTATTCCATGCATTATTTTAGCAGCTAATTCTTCAAAAATAATTTTAGATTTTTTATCAATTTCAAAATAGATTGTTAGCTTTTTACAAGATTTTGGTATAGAAGAAAAAATACGCCCACCTATTCTTTCAGCATTATCTATATTAATTTGTTTTTCATTACCTACGTTATATAATAATATCTCTCTTACTACTTTATCCTTTTTTAAATATATACTTTTCAAACTTCCTTTTTTATTAAAGGTTTTTAGTTTTATAGCTTCTGATATAATTGCATCATGCTTCTTATCTAAAAAAGCTATATCACCTCTTAGCTTTAGAGATTCATCAAGAAGAATTAATGTTAAGTCATTGTTAGACTTAAGATTTGAGCTAAAAGTTACTTTAAAAGTCATTTAATTTCCTTTCAAATGAATTAATTATTCTTATTAATCAAATTACGATATATTTTTATTAAAAATAAAATTAATATATATTAAATGTAGAACTAACATATTTTTTTAATTAATCTAATAAAATATTAATGGATAAAAAAAAATTGAATTTATTTATTCTCTATATATTTAGGCAATTGTTTGCTCCATTCTTGCTAATAATGATTACTATGACAGGAATTGCATGGTTAACTCAATCCCTGAGGTTTATAGATCTAATAGTTATAAAGGGTTTACCATTAAATATATTTGTGAATTTAACTATTTTAATTATTCCTAAACTTCTTGTAACTATAATTCCATTTATAGGATTCTTAGCTTCGCTAATCACTTACATAAGATTAAATAATGAATCAGAATTAATTTCAATGAAATCAGCTGGAATTAATAATTTTAAATTAATAATACCCGCCTTAATATTTGGAATTAGTTTAGGTATTCTTTCTATTACATTAGAAAATTTTGGCTCGCCTTATGCGTATAATAAATTTAAAAACTTACAATATGACATTAGAAATAATTATATATCTACCCTATTTCAAGACAAAGTGTTTTCTTCTCCTATGAAGGGTTTGACAATTTTTATAAAAGAAAGAGATAAATTGGGAGATTTACAAGGAATATTAATTCATGATGCAAGGGATAAAAATAAAAAAATAAGTATTATTGCTGAGCAAGGTAAAATTGTTTCAACACCAAAAGGTGCAAGATTTCTATTAATTAATGGAAATAGACAAGAAATATCTAAAAATAATGATATTTCAATATTATATTTTAATCAATATACATTAAATATTGAGAACTATAATAAAGTTAGTTCTTCAAGGTTTAAAGAGGCCAATGAAAGAAACTTTTATGAATTGCTAAAGCCTGATAAAAATATTGATGAAATATATAAAAAAGAATTTCTAGCTGAAGTACATAAAAGAATTATTTCTCCATTAATAATAGTAATAATGGTGCTTCTAGGTGCTATCACTCCAATTGCAGGAAGATTTGAAAGAAAAAAATCTGCAAAGAAAATCTTCTATCCTATTTCGGCAGCACTAATGATGCAAATTTATATAATAGCTGCTCCTCAAATCATTATTAAATATCAAAATATGACTTATATAATTTATATTTCAGTATTTATAATATTTTTCCTAGTATTATTTTTTATATCCAATAAAGCACAAAAAATTAAAGAGAAATTATTATATAGATATGGAGTATTTTAATGTATAATATTTTATCTCCATTAATGTTATACTTTGCTAGACATGCATTTTTATATCTTATAACAGTTCTTGTAGTATTAATATTTGTAGCCTCTTTAAGTGAGTTAGTTGAATATAATAAACAGATATCTAACTTTATTGATGACTCATTTTATATTTGTCTTAAAATGACCCTTTACAAAATTCCAATAAATATCCAAAATTTATTACCATACTCAGTTTATTTTGGAACTATGATTTCTCTATTGAGACTTTCTAAAAATTCTGAATTAATTATTGCTCGGTCTTCTGGTTTAGATATATGGCATTGCTGTTTACCATACATTTTACTAGCTTTTATAATGGGTGTTTTTAGTATAACTGTATTAAGTTCCATTACTGCTGTTACCCAAAAAAAATTATCACAACTAGAAGGTCAGCATCTAAATAAATACAATAATAATCTTCAATTATCGGGTGGAGGCTTTTGGTTATACCAAAAAGAAGAAGATAGAACCTCTATAATTCATGCTGACAAAATAGAGCCAGATAATATGTCTCTGAATAACGTTATAATTTTTAGATATACTAAAGATAATAAATTTTATGAGAGGATAGATGGAGAAAAAACTAAATTAGAAGATGGATACTGGAAAATTAACAAAGGTATTAAAACTGATAAAAACCTAAATACTTCTAAATTTATAGAATTACAACTTCCTACTAGATTAACTAGCTCACAAATCAAAGAAAGCTTCGCTAAACCAGAGACTATCTCGTTCTGGGAAACATTAAAATTTATAGAAGTTATTGAAAAGGCTGGCTTTAACTCAAGAAAACATATTATTTACTTTAATAAAATGCTATCTACTCCTATTTTCTTAATTGGCATGGTTCTTCTTGGAGCAATTTTTTCTGTTAAACCCATAGGAAGACATGGGACAGGAAAAAGATTATTTATTGCTATAATCTTAGCATTTGTTATCTTTTTTCTAAATGATGTTATAGCTGCACTAGGTCATGGCTCACAGGCTCCAGCATTATTAGCAGCCTGGCTTCCTGCTTTTGTGCCTATTATATTAAGTACAGGTATATTACTTTATTTAGAAGATGGATAAATAGAAATTGGATTTAAAATATAAATTTATAAAACTATTTTTTATAATTTTACTTCAAATTTTTGTTATAAAAAATTCTTATGCAGAACAATTTAAAGCTAAAAATAGTTTTTTAACTGCTAATTCGATTTCATATCATGAAGATATATCATTAATTTCTGCAAATGGGGATGTAGAAGTTATCAATGGTATACAAGTTCTAAAAGCAAATAAATTAACCTATGATGTAGATAAAGATTATATTTTGGCAGAAGGAAATGTTAGCTTAAATGATAAAAATAATAATATTTATTTTTCAGAAAAAATGGAGCTACAAGGTGATCTAAAAAGAGGAGTTATAAAAAATTTTAATTCTATCTTAAGTGATGGCTCATCATTATCAGCAAGTATAATTATTAGAGATGATGAGAATGGAGATAAACTTGAAAAAATAATATATACTAGATGTAAGCGATGCAAAGAAGATGCTAATCAGCCTCCTATATGGCAGATTAGAGCTCTAAAATCTGATAGAAACCTTAAAGAAGGTATTATAGAATATGAAAATGTTCTGTTAGATGTTTATGGTTTTCCTATTTTATATGTACCTTATATCAGTCACTCTGACCCATCTAAAAAAGTTTCTTCAGGTCTACTAAGCCCTAAATTTAAAAATAACACAACATTTGGCTTAAGTTATTCTCAACCTTACTATTTTTCTTTATCAAAAAGTAATGATTTAACCTTAACACCAACTATAACAAGTAACGAAGGACCTATTATTGAGTCTCATTATAGATCTCTTAGAGCAAAAGGTGATAGTTCAATTAAAACTAGTTTCACAAGAGGAAGTCACACTAATATAGACGGAAAAGAAAGTAATAAATTTAGAGGGCATATAGATATTAAAGTTACAGAAAGAATTAATAAAAATTGGACAACAGGTATTAATGCAACCCGAGCAAGCGACTTCTCATATATGCAAAGATATAAAATGGGTAACGAAGGTAATATTCATCTTACTCAAAGAGCCTATATAACAGGCAGCAACAAAAATTTTTATACAAAAATTGAAGGAATGTATTTTCAGCCACTAAATGCATTTAAAAGTAATAGAAATGTACCTCTAATATTACCAAATATAGAAGCATTATGGCATAAAAATTATGATAATGGAATAATAAGAAAGGTCAGCTTAAATAGCAGTATAATTACTAAACCCGATGCTTCTAATGTACAAAAACTATCTTTAAACTCTTCATGGAGTAAAAATAAAATAAGTTCTAAAGGATATGTTCTCAAATCGACATTATTTGGTCGAGCTGATATTTATAGAAATAGAAAAACTGATAACTCTAAAGTTATAGGTAAATTAGGGACTCACTATGTATTTAGAGCTCTTCCTAAATTTGAAACTATGCTAAGTTTTCCGGTCATAAACTACTACAAAAATAATTCTATTCTTATTGAACCAATAGTTCAGGGGATTTTAGCTCCAAAAGGAGGTAACCCAGACTCTATTCATAACTTGGACAGTATAGACTTTGAACTTAGCGACTATAATTTATTTTCATCTAATAGATTTGCAGGTATAGACAGAGTAGAAGAAGGAAGTAGGATAAATTTAGGAATAAAATCAAATTTTAATTTTAATGAATTAGGAAACCTAAATAGTGTTATTGGGAGATCATGGAGTCCTTTAAATCCCCAAGATGAATTTATTTCTGGAACAGGTTTAAATAAAAAATTATCAAATATAGTCGGCAATATAATTTATGATTATAGAGATTTTCTCTCTTTTGGATATCATTTTAGAAGAGATGGCTTAAATTTTAGATCACAAAGAGATACACTAAATCTAGAAGTTTCAACTAAACCAATAATAGCTTTTATTGATTATACTATGATCCGTGATAATAATATTTCTAGCCAAAATATGCTATCTGAACAAGCACAAATATCAATTACATGGAATATAGATGATAACTGGAGAAGTAATATTAGACAAAGTAGAGATTTAAGGAATACTAATTGGGGTAATGCTATAGATAGTGCTGGTTATTTAGAATTTAAAAATGAATGTATTATTATAAGATTAGAAGCTTCAAGAAAACATCAAAATTTAATTGATATCCCAGATACTACTGAATATTCTATTAGTTTTAATTTAGTGGGCTTTTAATGAAATGAGGAAAAGCTATAATGTTTTTTAAATTTATAATTGCAATTTATGTTCTGTTTAATTTTACTTTAAAAGAATCTTGGGCCCAAGATTCTAATAAAATTAGAAATTTACTGAGTATTGTAGCTATAGTGAATGATGAACCTATTACTATGATGGATTTAGATGGAAGAATGAGGCTAATAATTATTTCATCAAACTTACCAAATAATGCAGATACTAGAAAAAATTTATCTGGACAAGTACTGCAATCACTAATTAATGAAAGACTTCAGCAACAAGAAGCAAAAAAATTGGGTATTAGGGTGACTGATCAGGAAGTTGAAAATAATATAAAATTTATTGAAAATCAAAATAATATGCAGGAAAATCAATTAGTTGAAACTTTATTTAAAAATGGTGTACCTAAATCTGTATTACCTAAAAGATTAAAAGCAAACCTAATAACGGAAAAACTATTAAATAATGTTATTAGACCAAAAGTTATAATTAATAATAATGAAGTTAAAAATGAATATAATAATATTATATCTAATAAAGGTAAATTAGAATACAAATATTCAGAAATTTCTTTTAACTTTACTAATATATCAAAAAAAGAAAATCTAATATTAATTGCAAAACAAATCAGGAAAAAAATTACTGAAGAAGATAATTTTGATACTATTGCTAAAAGAATTCAAGATAATGGAACGGGTTCCTATAAAAATAATGATTGGAAATTATTAAATAAAATTAATCAAGATATCTTTTCCAATATTAAAAATTTAGATAAAGATGAAATTTCGGACCTTATTATAACTAATACAGGTATTTCAATTATTAAAATGAAAGATAAAAGAGAATTTATAATACCAGATCTTTCTGATAATGTAACTGATATAGCCTTCATTAGTTTTGATCTTCCAATAAATAAAAATAAAATGGATATTCTTTTAGAAGATGTAATAATAACAACTAAAAATATAAAATCCTGTGATGAAATGACAGACCTTTCAAAGGTATATGGAAATAAAAAAGGCAAACACATAGGAAAAGTCCTACTTAAAAATCTACCTAATTATTTTACTGAGGAAATTAAGAAAATACGTTTAAATCAACCTAGCAAACCAATTGTAGCTGATGATGGAATATATGTTACTATGATTTGTGATAATAATAAAAAATTAAATCAAGAGTATGCAATAAAAGAAATGATTAAAAATAATATAAGAGCTAGAGAAACAAAAACTCTTAGAGAAAGATATCTTTTAGACTTAAATAGAAAAGCTCTTATAGATGTAAGAATATAATTTAATGCAGAAAGATATTACTGAGTCCATTAATAATCTTCCAAGTATATCAGCCACCATTAAAGAATATAATTTGTATGCTAAAAAAAAACTTAGCCAAAACTTTATATTAGACCTTAATCTTACTAACAAAATAGTAAATTTAAGCAGTACTATTAAAAATAACACTATTATTGAAATAGGTGCTGGGCCCGGCTCATTAACGAGATCATTATTACTAAATGGTGCAAAAAAAATAATTATTATTGAAAAAGATAAAAGGTTTATAGAGCCATTAAATGTATTGAATATAGCCTCTAAAAATAGAATAATTATAGAGAACCAAGACGCTACTAAAATAGATTTAAACGATATTTTAGAAAAACATAATATCGATCAGGCTGAAATAATTGCTAACTTACCTTATTCAATTTCAACTAAGCTACTATTAAACTGGATACCATTAAATAATAAAATAAATAAAATGACACTAATGTTTCAAAAAGAAGTTGCAGAAAGGATTATTGCTGAACCAGGTTCAAAAAAATATGGACGATTATCTATATTATTAGGACTAACTACAAATGCTAAAATTGTAATGAATATTCCTTCCTCTGCCTTTACACCAAAACCAAAAATTGAATCTTCAATAGTTCAAATAAAGTCTAAAAAAATAAAAAAAATATTTAATAAAATTATTTTAGAAGAAATTACTCAAGCACTATTTAGCCAAAGAAGAAAGCAAATAAAGTCCACATTATCAAAATTCGGTGACCCAAAAAAAATATGTCAATTGTTAAATGTTGAGCCAACAAAAAGGCCAGAAGAATTAACAATAGATCAATATGAAAAACTAACCAATATAATTACTAATTATCAAGATTTATAGATCTAATAAATTCTCCTAACCCTATCTGTCTTATCCTTTTCATTCTTTCTGCTTTTAAAATACCTAAAACGGTCTTAACACTTTTCTCTAAATTTTTATTTATTATTACATAATCGTATTCCGCCCAATGAGTAATTTCTGAAGATGCTCCATCCATTCTTTTTCTAACTACTTCATCATCATCTTGTCCTCTATTTTTTAATCTTCGTTCAAGCTCAATTTTAGAAGGAGGCAAAATAAAAACAGAAACAATATCTTCCCTCATTTTTTCTCTTAGCTGCTGGGCTCCTTGCCAATCAATATCAAATAATAAGTCTTTACCCTCATTAATTTTTCTTTCAACAAAAATTTTTTCTGTTCCATAAAAATTACCGAACACTTTAGCATGTTCAATAAAATTATTTTTATTTAACTGTTTTTTAAATGCTTCTATGGTAAGAAAATTATAATCTTTTCCAGATATTTCATTAGGTCTTTTTTTTCTAGTAGTAGAAGAAATAGATAAAAATAAATTTTTATCTAAATTCAATAAAGCTTTACATATAGAACTCTTGCCTGCTCCTGAAGGAGAAGACAGCACTAACATAACTCCTTTATTTTTCTTTAATTCGCTCATATAAGTACCATTATAAATAGAAAATTATAATTAAACAATTTTATTTTTTGTATATGTTCTTTATATTTTCTCTATGTTCTTTATAAGTTTTTGAAAAGATATGCCCCCCCTTTCCATCAGAGACAAAGTACATATAATCATTTTTTTCAGGATTTAAGACAGCATAAAAAGCATCAATACCTACATTACAAATTGGAGTAGGAGGTAACCCATAAATTTTATAAGTATTCCATTCATGATTTGTTAATAAATCATTTTTACTTAAAATATTTTTTTTATGTACTTGTTTATAAATTCCATAAATAACAGTAGGATCTGATTGTAATTTCATGCCTATTTTTAATCTATTTAAGAAAACGGCTGCTATCTTTTTTTTTTCACTTTTGAGTTTTGCTTCCGCTTCCACAATTGAAGCCAAAACAAGAACTTCTTTTTTGCTTTTAAGTATATTCGAGACATTTTGTTTATAATTATTATAAATTTGATTAAAATTTTCTTCAGATTTTCTATTCATCATATTTAAAAGAGATAAAATTTCAGTATCTTTAGAAAAATAGTATGTACTTGGAAAAAAGTCTCCTTCATTAAATGTTTTTTTAGTTTTTAAATCTGAAAAAAAGCTTGAAAGTTTAAAATATATTTGTTTGTTTGAATAGCACTCCGGGATCAAAATTTTATATAACTTTACTTCATTCATATATAATTTACTTAAAATACTCTTATTTGTTGAATTTTTAGAAAATATATACTCTCCTGCTTTTAACTGTTTTGAATACCCAGATAAAATTGAATAAATCATAAAAGTATACTTACTATTTATAACATTATTATTTTCTAATATTGTTGCTATGTTATACAATGAACTTAATTTAGGAATTTCTACAGTTATATCATTTTCAATATTTGTAGTTGTTTGAGGATAAAAATAAATATTTTTAATAATAAAAAAACTAGTCAATATCAATATTAATACAGCAAGCCTTTTATATTTTATTTCTCTAAAAATATTAATTAATTTATTTAACCTTACCTACTATTAAAGATGCATTTGTTCCTCCAAAACCAAAAGAATTAGAAAGTGCCATATTTACACTCTTCTCCTTTGCCTTTAAAGGAACTAAATCTATTCCCTTTGCATTCTCACAAGGGTTTTCTAAATTTAAAGTTGGAGGTATTAAATTATTACATACGCTTAATATTGAAAATATTGCTTCAACGGCACCAGCAGCGCCAAGCATATGTCCTACTGAAGATTTTGTAGAACTTACCGATATTCTTGACATATTATCGCAAAATAACCTTTTTACAGCCCCTAATTCTATCTCATCTCCTAGTGGTGTAGAAGTTCCATGAGCATTAATATAATCTATTTCAGATATGTCTATACCACCATTAACTATTGCGGCCTGCATAGCTCTATACCCTCCATCACCATTCTCAGCAGGAGCTGTGATATGGTATGCATCAGCAGATAAACCATACCCTAATATTTCTGCATAAATCTTTGCTCCTCTGGCCTTGGCATGCTCATAATCTTCTAAAACTACACATCCTGCTCCTTCACCCATTACAAAACCATCTCTTCCTTCATCCCATGGACGAGAAGCTGAAGCAGGAGTATCATTATAACTAGTTGAAAGAGCCCTAGCCGCAGCAAATCCA
>JAYGEJ010000096.1:0-14049 GCA_046582425.1 Alphaproteobacteria bacterium | reverse complement strand
TTTCCTAATAATACAGAATTAAATATATCTGAGCAATCAAAGCATATAGGAGATATTATTTTATGTTATAATGTTGTTAGACAAGAGGCAAAGAAAAGAAATATTTCTTTTTCTGACCATATGATTCATCTAATTTTACATGGAGTGCTTCATCTTTGTGGTTATGATCATATAAAAAAAAGTGATGAAGTAAATATGATAAAATATGAAAAATTAGTTTTAAATGGGGTTGGGATAAAAGACCCATACGTGTGCTATAATTAATTATTTGGGACTATAAATGCTAATAAAAAAATTTAATTTAAGTAAAATATTTTTCAAAAATAATACTAAAAAAATAGATTTAGAAAGCACTAGAGGTGAGGTAAGATCCTTGGGTAAAAAAGCAGGCCTATCCTATTCAGAGAGGGTCATGTTAGACAATGTTTTAGGGTTTTCATCTATTGAAGTCGAAGAAGCGATGGTACCTAGGGCTGATATTGTAGCTATACCTGAAAATAGTACGTTAAATGAGTGTATAGCTTTATTTAAAAAAGCGGCTCATTCTCGTTTACCCGTTTATAAAGAGACTTTAGATGAGATTATCGGAATGGTTCATGTAAAAGATATTCTCAATTTTTGGCATAATGATAAAGACTTCGTCTTATCTAATATTATAAGAAAAGTAATTATATCTGCCCCATCAACATTGATTTCAGATTTATTTCAAGAAATGAGAAATACCAAAGTACATTTATCTATTGTCGTAGACGAGCACGGAGGTACTGATGGTTTAATAACCATTGAAGATTTAGTTGAGGAAATAACTGGAGATATAGAGGATGAGCATGATAAAAATTATAATAAGATTCTTAATAATGATTTAGACAATTCTATAATTGTAGATGCTAGAATACCAATAATAGAGTTAGAGAATTATTATAGCTGCAAATTAATAAATTCTTCTATAGATGTTGACACCCTAGGAGGGCTAATATTTTATTATGAAAAAAGTATTCCAGAAGTAGGAAAACTTATAAAACATTCTAATGGTTTAATTTTTGAAATTATAGATTCAGATATGCGCCGAATTAAAAAAATAAAGATTACTGGTCTTCTAAAAGTATAAAAAATTGATTATTTCTAATATGATAGAATATTTTAAAAATAATATTTATTGCTCTTTAATATTTATATTTTTGCTTGGTTGCTTAAGTGCATTTTCATTTAGTTCAAATTCTGTTTTTATTTGCATCCCTTTAATTTTTATAGCTTTATCTTGTTTATTTTATTTACTTTATAAAAATACAAATAATTTATATCATATTTTTTTTATAGGAAGTTTATTCAGTTTTGGACAGCTATTTACTGGTTTACATTGGATTGCCAATGCTTTTGAATTTATTTATACTTATGGAATATATCTTGGCTTAATTGCAGTTATATTCTTAACATTTGCCTTATCAATATTCTACGGAATATCATGTATTATTATAGTATATATTAAAAATATTTGGAGATTAAATTTATTTGGTTTTGCAATAATATTTTCAATATTTTTATCTTTAGGAGAATATTTAAGAGGTAATATATTTACTGGTTTTCCATGGAATATAGTTGGTTATGTATGGGTAGATTCGTCTGTTGCACTACAATCAGTTTCCTTAATTGGAATTTATGGCTTGGGTTTATTTACATTTCTAGCTACTACATCTTTAATCTTAGTTTTTAAGAATATAAATTATGCTATCTACTCCTCATCTCCAATTTTGATTTTATTTATTTTCGGAGTAATAAGGTTAAATAATATTGATGATATCAATAATAAGTTTCTTCAAGTTAGAGTTGTTCAACCTAATATAGAACAAAATGAAAAATGGAATGACAATTTAAAATCTACACATTTAGATAAACTCATTAGTTTATCAATTAGAGATAATGCGACTAATATTCCTGATATAATTTTATGGCCAGAATCATCTTTACCCTACAGTTCATCAATTTTAGAGAAAAATTTAAGAATGGTTAATTGGCTTAGTGAGGAACAACTGTTAATTACTGGAATAACAAGAACTAAATTTAATAAAAAAAAGCTATCAAAGATTTATAATAGTGCTTTGATTACAGATAAGTATTTTCAAAACCCAAAATATTATGACAAAGTAAAGTTAGTTCCGTTCGGAGAGTATAATCCATTCAAAAGACTTTTTAAGTTTGAAAAATTGACTGATGGCACATTAGATTTTTCTAGTGGAGAAGAAGCAAACTCATTTAACTTAGAAAATATTAATTATAATATAGCCGTTTTAATTTGTTACGAAATAATTTTTTCTTCAAAAGTAATAAATGGTTTTAGGCCAGATTTTATAGTCAATCTTACAAATGATGCTTGGTATGGAGATACAATGGGACCGCTTCAACATCTAGCTGCAGCACGTGTGCGGGCAATAGAAGAGGGTTTACCTGTTATTAGAGCGGCAAATACAGGAATATCTGCAGTGATTGATCAATATGGAAAATATATAGAACGTTTAGAATTAGGAAAAGAAGGAGTAATTGATAGCAATATTCCTTTGAATAATTTAAAAACAATTTTTTCAATATATGGTAATTATATGTATTTAATTAGTTTAATGTTTCTGTTGATGTTAGTTAGGTTTCCATTTATAAGTACAAATTCTATACATAGGAGTGAGTAATGAGTAACAATTATTTTTTTACCTCTGAATCAGTTTCTGAGGGCCATCCTGACAAAATATGTGACCAAATTTCTGATGCTGTTGTTGATCTATATTTAACAAAAAGCGACCAAAAAGATAGAGTTAGAGTTGCTTGTGAGACAATGGTGACTACTAATAAAGTAATTATAGCAGGAGAAGTCCGTGGAGCGAATATTGGCAATGAAGAAATAGAGAGCATAGCTCGTGAGGTGGTTAAAGAAATAGGCTACGAACAAAAAAATTTCCATTGGAAAAATTTTGAATTTAGTTGTTTTTTACATGCTCAGTCAATAGATATTGCACAAGGTGTTGATGCAAATAATTCTAGAACTGAGGGTGCTGGTGATCAAGGTATAATGTTTGGATATGCCTGCACTGAAACAAAGGAATTTATGCCAGCACCAATCCACTATAGTCATCTAATTCTAAGTGATTTAGCAAAATTGAGAAAATCTGGACAAGCTTCAGGAATATTACCAGATTCAAAATCACAAGTTACCTTAATATATAATGAAGATAATAAACCTATAGGTTGTGATAATGTTGTAGTTTCTACTCAGCATGAATCGGAGTTATCTAAAAGTAAATTATTTGATTATTTATATCCAATTATAAAAAATGTATTGCCAAATGACTGGATGCCACCTGAGGAAAAAATATTTATTAATCCTACAGGAAAGTTTGAAATAGGAGGGCCTGATGGAGATGCGGGCCTTACTGGAAGAAAAATTATCGTAGATACCTACGGCGGAGCTTGTCCTCATGGAGGAGGAGCATTTTCTGGAAAAGATCCATCAAAAGTAGACAGGTCTGCTGCATATGCTGCACGGTATGTCGCAAAAAATATTGTTTATGCTGGGTTAGCGGAGAGGTGTACAATTCAATTAGCATATGCGATTGGAATGGTAGAACCTTTATCTGTGTATATTAATACATATGGAACAGGTAAATTAGGTGATTTAGAATTGACAAATTTGATAAATAAAACTTTTGATCTTACACCAAGAGGAATTAGAGATATGTTAAATTTATCTAATGTAAATTATCTTTCAACTGCTGCATATGGACATTTTGGCAGAAATTCAGTTAATAATGAATCTTTTACATGGGAAAAAACTGATATGTCTGAGTCTATCTTAGGATTGTTAAATTGATTATGGATAAAACTCTACATGGAAGAAGAATAGGAAGAAAGTTAGGTAAAAAAAAACTTTTTTAATAAATAAAATTTTTCCTGCCGTTGAATTAAAGTTAGAAGATGCTAATAATTTATCCAAATTTTTTAAAAGTAATTTTAAGGAAATATGGCTAGAGGTTGGATTTGGTTCTGGGGAACATTTAAAGTGGCAACTCAAAAAAAACAAAGATATAGCAATAATTGGTTGTGAACCATATCTTAATGGAATAGCTAATTTATTATCAATACTAGATGAAGGTGAACTAAAAAGAGTAAGAATATTTAATGGTGATGTTACAAATGTAATTAATAATTTAAAAGATAATAGTATTTCTAAAGTATTTATTCTTTTCCCTGATCCATGGCCTAAAAAGAAGCACTATAAAAGAAGACTTATACAAATTAGGTTCATTGAGAATTTGTATAGAATACTTATAGAAAAAGGAGAATTAAGGCTTTCTACAGACCACAATAATTATTTAATTTGGATCTTACATAAATTCTTAAAATTTAATAAATTTCATTGGGATGCAAAAAGTAGAGTAGATTTCTTAAAAAAACCAGAAAAATGGATTAAAACTAAGTATGAATTAAGGGCTAACAAACTAGGAAACATATGTTATTTTTTGCGATATTATAAACTTAAGAAGAATAATTGATTTTAAATTTATATTAGTTTATAAATATAATTATAATTTTTGTAGATATAAATGATAAGCCGAAAGGCTTATTTTTTTTTGTGAGGATTAAAATTTGAGTGATAATTTAGATGCTATATCTAAAATATTCCGAGTTAGAGAGTTAGAAGAGCTAGCGCCTAGATTATTTTTAACGATAAAAAAATTAGGATTCAGACCTGTTAGAGTTATTATGATAGAGGAGCACAATAAGACACTGCAATTTATGATAGAAAGGTCTGATTTAAAGGATATTACGGTAAAGGAATGTGCTAAATTGAGTAAAATAATCTCTGAAATTTTAGATGAAAAAAATTTAATTAAAGAGGATTACTTTTTAGAGGTTTCTTCACCAGGAATTGAGAGGCCTTTGATTGAATATGAAGATTTCATAAGGTTTACAGGAAGTAAGGTTAAAATAAATTTATTAGAAAAAATTCATAATAAAATTAAGTTTAATGCTTGTATTAAGGAATGTAATGGTTTTGATATGATAACTTTTATAGACAATAAAGATGCAGAAGTTATTGATGTCCCGTTTTCTTTGATTAATAAAGCAAGATTATTATTTGATTATTCTAGACTAAATTAGAGAGGACAAAAAATGTTGGAAGATAATTTAAATCAAAATATAGCAAGACCTGAATTACTTCAGATAGCTGAATCTGTAGCAAGAGAAAAGTCAATAGATCAAAATATTGTTATAGAGGCAATGGAAAATGCAATACAATCTGCAGCAAAAAGAAAATATGGACAGGAGTTGGAAATAAGAGCAGGAATAAACAGAAAAAGTGGAGAAATTGAAATTGCTAGAGTTTTAAAGGTAGTAGAAGAAGTAGAAAATAAAGCTCTAGAAATAACATTAGAAGAAGGAAAGAAAAGAGATAATTCAGCAAGCGTAGGAGATTATTTTTATGAACCTTTACCACCAATTGAATTAGGACGAGTTGCTGCACAAACGGCAAAACAAGTTATTGTCCAGAAAGTACGAGACGCAGAACGAGAAAAACAATATGAAGAATTTAAAGATAGAGTGGGCGAAGTTGTTAATGGCTTGGTTAAAAGAGTTGAATATGGAAATGTAATTGTTGATTTAGGAAGAGGAGAAGCATTTATTAGAAGAGATGATGTTATTCCTAGAGAAACATTTAGGCCGGGAGACAGAATTAGATCTTGGATTTCTGAAGTAAAACAAGAGCAACGGGGCCCGCAGGTATATTTATCTAGGACAGCTAATGAGTTTATGAGTAAATTGTTTACTCAAGAGGTGCCTGAAATATACGATGGCATAATTCAAATTGTTTCCGTAGCAAGAGACCCAGGTAGTAGAGCAAAAATTTCTGTTTTATCGAAAGATAATTCTATAGATCCTGTAGGTGCATGCGTTGGAATGCGAGGCAGCAGAGTGCAGGCAGTGGTTGCAGAATTACAAAATGAAAAAATAGATATTATTCCTTATTCAGAAGATGTTCCAACTTACTTAGTAAATGCCTTAGCTCCAGCTGAAGTTACTAAAGTTGTTCTAGACGAAGAAGAAAAAAAAGTTGAGATAGTTGTTCCTGATGACCAGTTGAGTTTAGCCATTGGAAGGCGTGGCCAAAATGTTAGGCTTGCATGCCAATTGACGGGTTGGGATATCGATATCTTAACAGAAGGATCTGAGTCTGAAAGAAGACAATCAGAAATGAAAAATATTTCTCAGCTATTTATTGATAAATTAAATGTTGATGAGGTAATAGCTCAAGTATTGGTAACGGAAGGCTTTTCTTCTCTAGAAGCAGTAGCGTATGTTCCAATTTCGGATCTTATGGAAATAGAAGGGTTTGATGAAAAAATTGCAGAAGAATTAAGGGAAAGAGCTTTAGTAAGTCTAAAAGAAAAAGAAGAAGGTCTAATAAAAGATATTGAAAAAATGGGTATTAGCAACGAACTATCTCAATTTGATGGGTTAAACCCAGCTATACTTGTAAAATTAGGCAGTGCAAATATTAAAACAGTTGATAATTTAGCTGATTTGGCAAGTGATGAATTACAGGAAATATTAGAAGATATATCATTAACATCTAAAGAGGCTGATGAAATTATTATGAGAGCGCGAGCCTCATGGTTTGAGGATGGTGAAAAAAAAGAAGATAATGTTGATTGATATTCTATAGAAATATTATTGATGATTAATAATAATAATAAAATCAATTGTTCTATAACTGGAAATTCTTATTTCATTAGACGAATGTTTTTATTTAAAGAAATGAATAATTTTTTAATTTGTGAAGTAAATGCTAAAGTAAGTGAGAAAGGTGTATGGTGTAATCCATCAAGATGTGATATAGAACAAGCTATAAAAGAAAAAGTATTTGATAAATTATTAAATAAAAAATTAAAAATACCTAGTTTTTTTATGCAAAGTATAGAAAATAACTTAAAGGTAAAAATTTTAAATTTAGTTGGCTTATCAAAAAAAGCTGGATTACTAAAAATAGGTTATGATCAGCTGATTATAGGTTTAAAAAATGAGTCTATTGATGTCGTTTTAATTGCTAAAGAAGATACTAAATTAAACAGGGTTATTTTAAAAAAAGAAAGTGAGAATAAAGTTTTATTTAATAAAAGTTTTTCTAAAGATGAAATAGGGAAAGCTATTGGTTATGAAAAAGTATTATGTGTTGCATTATTAAAAAGTAATTTATCACAGTCTTTAAATCAATCCCTTTATAAATTAAATAAATTCCAAATGATTAAATAATATAAAAGTAAGGTTAAATTTATGGTTGAAAAAACACCAGATACAAAAAAAGAAGAAGAAAATAGCAAGTCTTCAAAAAAACTAGGCTTTAATTCTCCTAGATTAGAGTTAAAGAAAACTATAGGTGGAGGAACTGTTAGACAGTCATTTTCGCACGGAAGAACAAAGTCTGTATCAGTAGAGGTAAAGAAAGTAAGGTCTTATAAAGCTTATGACACTTCAAAAGAGACCAAAATAAATAACTCTGACCATAAAGATATGGGACTCTCTGAAGAAGAAAGAGAGGCTAGACTAAAAGCTATTAATAATTCTATTAAAATGAAAGAATCAAATTTAGAAGAAACGATAGAAGAAATAGTTAAAGAGCCTAATAAAGTTAGCGAGGAAAATAAAAAGGAAAGAAAAAAAGAAAGTAACATCAATGAAAACGAGGTTAATGACGTTATACCTGCTCCATTAAAAGAGTCCGATAGTGATAAATCTATTAGATTAAGAAAAGAAGAAGAAGCAGAAGAAAAAAAGAAAAATACAAAAAAACAATTATCATTAGGTAGAGATTTTGGGAAAAGACGGCAAAAGAAGTTAAGTATTAATCAAGCATTTGAAGATGAAGAAAGACAGCGTTCACTAGCCTCTGTAAGAAGAGCAAGAGAGCGAGAAAAAAGAGTAAATGCAGGAGGGGGATCCGAAGCAACTAAAAAAATTGTAAGAGAAGTAACTATACCCGAGGTTATTTCTGTTCAAGAATTAGCAAATAGGATGGCCACGAGAAGTAGTGAAGTAGTAAAATCTTTAATGAAAAATGGAGTGTTAGCTACTGCTTCACAAACTATAGATGGTGACACAGCAGAGTTAGTAGTAATTGAATTCGGGCATACAGTAAAAAGAGTAGCTGATGCTGATGTAGAAATAGGTCTAGAGATTTTAGATGATGGCGCCGAAGGGGAAAAAAGACCTCCAGTTGTAACAGTAATGGGCCATGTTGATCACGGAAAAACATCTTTGTTGGACGCAATACGATCTACCGATATTGTAAGTAAAGAATCTGGTGGCATCACTCAACATATAGGAGCTTATCAGATTGAAACCCCTGATAATCAAATTATTACATTTATAGATACTCCTGGACATGCAGCTTTCAGCGCTATGAGAGCTAGAGGAGCAAATATTACTGATATAGTTGTTTTAGTTGTGGCAGCGGATGATTCAGTCATGCCACAAACAATTGAAGCAATTCAACATGCACTTGAAGCTAAGGCTCCAATTGTACTGGCTATAAATAAAATAGATACACCGGGCTCAAATCCTCTTAAAGTTAAGCAGGATTTACTTCAACATAATGTAATTACAGAGGACGTAGGAGGAGAAGTGGTTGCTGTTGAAGTGTCAGCGTTAAAGAAAACAAATATTAGTGATTTACTGGCAGTTATAAATTTACAAGCAGAACTATTAGAATTAAAAGCTGTTAAAAAAGGAGAAGCTTCTGGAGTAGTTGTCGAATCTAGGATAGATGCCGGTAGAGGAGTGGTTGCAACTTTGTTAGTCTCTAGAGGAACATTAAAGATAGGAGACATAATTGTAGCTGGAGCAAACTGGGGAAGAGTTAAAGCATTATTAGATCATAAAGGTAGTAGAAAAAATGAAGCTATTCCTAGTCAGCCTATAGAAATACTAGGTTTAAATTCAGTTCCGCAAGCTGGAGATCAGTTTGCAGTAGTTAAAAGTGAAGCTAGAGCTAGAGAAGTTGCAGAATATAGACAAAGCCTAGCACAAAAAAACAATCCGTTGACATCAAGGTCTAACGTAACAAATGTAGAACAAATGTTGACCCAAATTAAAAAGGGAGAAAGAAAAGCCTTACCTATTATTTTAAAAACTGATGTTAATGGTTCTATGGAAGCTATATCAGCAGCAATTCGTGATTTGCAAAATGATGAGGTCACTTCGCAAATCATATTATCTGGTGTGGGAGCTCTAAATGAAAGTGATATAATGCTAGCCGTATCTTCAGGTGCGATTGTTGTAGCATTTAATGTTCGAGCAGATGCGCCTGCAAGAAAAATTGCAAAGCAACATAATATTGAAATTAAATATTATTCAATAATTTACGAAATTTTAGATGACATAAGGAATTTACTTTCTGGATTAATGGCACCTATTGAAAGCGAAATTTTTCTTGGTTATGCTAAGATAAAGAAAGTATTTAAAATAACAAAAGTAGGTAAAATTGCAGGTTGTGAAATTACGGAAGGGGTTGTAAAGAAAAATATCAAAGTACGTCTCTTAAGAGAAAATGTTGTTATTCATGAAGGAGATTTAGCAACTCTTAAACATCATCAAAAAGAAGTCGACGAGGTTAAAGAAGGAACAGAATGCGGAATGTCATTAGCAAATTATGAAGATATTAAAGAAGGTGATCTAATAGAATGTTTTGAAATAAAAACTGAAATACCTACTTTGAAATAATGAGGAAGAATATTAAGGAGCCATCTTCACGTCAATTAAAAGTAGGAGAAAATTTAAGAAAAGCAATTTCTTTCTTATTTCAAAACCATAGTTTTCATAATCCAATTATAGAAAAATCCTCAATTTTAGTTTCAGAAGTAAAAATTTCTCCAGACCTAAGTAATGCTTCTGTATATATTTCTACTTTAGGCGGTTTAAATAATTCTCAGGAGTTAATTGATGCTCTAAATAACTCATTTAAGCCTTTAAGAGGCACTTTAACAAGAGAATTAAAATTACGAAGGGCCCCGAAGTTAAATTTCATGTTAGATGATAGCTTTGAAAGACAAGTTTATATAGATAACTTAATTGAGAATGCAAAAAATAATAAATAGCAGGGAAATATTTATTTGTGGGAAAGTTATATAATAAATTTGATGGGTGGCTAGCCATTAATAAAGAAGTAGGCATATCATCAGCTAAAGTTGTAAACCAAGTAAAAAAAATAATGAACTTAAGAAAAGCAGGACATGCAGGCACTTTAGACCCTCTTGCATCAGGAGTTCTTCCAATTGCCTTGGGTGAAGCTACTAAGACAATGTCGTATGCTATGCAAACTTATAAAACCTATGAGTTTGATATTAATTGGGGAGTAGCAACTGAAACAGATGATTTAGAAGGAAGAACATCAAATATAAGTAAAGTTAGGCCATCTAAAAATGAAATTATTAGAGCTTTACCAACCTTTATAGGTAATATTAAACAAAAACCCCCAGCATTTTCCGCAATTAAGATAGATGGAATACGATCATATAAGCTTGCCCGAAATTCTATAATAATAGACATTCCTGAGAGAGAGGTATTTATTAAAAATTTTAAACTAGTAAAAAGTTTTGATGAACATAAAGCCCGGTTTATTGTAGAGTCTGGAAAAGGAGTATATATTAGATCTTTAGCTAGGGACTTAGCAAATTATTTAAATACTTATGGGCATATTAGTTATTTGAAAAGACTTTCTGTGGGCACTTTTTTGTATAAAGATGCGATTTTACTTGCAGATCTTGTTAACCTAGTAGATAAAGCTACAATATCTAAGGTTATAAGGCCTATATCTTTTGTGCTGGACGACATCCCGGCAATTGATATTAATAGTAATGAGGCACTTCTTATTTCTAGCGGGCAAAGAATTTATAAAGAGGATATAGAGTTAGTAGAAGGAAAAAATTATAAAGAGGCTTTTATTACAAGTGATGGAACGCCAATTGCTCTTGCTAAATTAGAAGGCAGATATATCTTTCCTTTTAGGGTTTTTAATAATTAATGAATGGAGTATTTCGATGTCGATAACAGCAGAGAATAAAAAGAAAGTAATTGAAAAATTTGCTATAGAAAAAGGAGACACAGGTTCTCCTCAAGTGCAAATTGCTATATTAACAGAGCGAATAAATAATTTAACTGGCCATTTTAAAGATCATAAAAAAGATGTTCATTCTAGAAGGGGCCTTTTAAAAATGGTTAATAGAAGAAGGCGCTTGCTAGATTATTTAAAAGTTAAAGATGATGACTCATATAAAAAAATAATTAAAGACTTAGGCTTACGTAAGTAAATTTTTATTTTAATAATTAAGCTTATTTTGTCTTATATAATAATAGAAGAAGGTAAAAGGAAAAAAGTGTATGTTTGATATTTATAGAGAAGAAATAGAATTTGGTGGAAAAAAATTAGTTTTAGAAACAGGAAAAATAGCACGTCAAGCAGCAGGGTCTGTAATGGTAACATATGGAGGAACTCAGGTGTTATGTACAGTAGTTGCTGCTAAAGATACAATGCCAAATCAGGATTGGTTCCCCTTATCTGTACATTATCAAGAAAAATCTTCAGCAGCAGGAAAAATTCCAGGTGGTTTTTTTAAAAGAGAAGGGCGTCCTAGTGAAAAGGAAGTATTAACTTCAAGGTTAATAGATAGGCCAATTAGACCATTGTTTATGGATGGTTTTATGAATGAAGTACAAGTTATATGTACAGTTTTTAGTCATGATGTAGAAAATGATGCAGATATTCCGTCTATAATTGGAACTTCTGCCGCTTTAACTATATCAGGTGTTCCATTTTTAGGACCTATTGGTGGGGCAAGAGTTGCTTGGATAGATGGGAAATATGTTTTAAACCCTACTTATAATGAATTAGAGAAATCTGACTTAGATTTAGTAGTTGCTGGCACTAACCAGGGAGTATTAATGGTTGAGTCGGAAGCTAGTGAATTATCAGAAAAGATTATGTTAGGGGCAGTTGATTTTGGACATAAAGAAATCAAAAAAGTTATTAAAACTATAATTAATTTAGCTGAACAAGCAGCGAAAGAGCCTTGGGATTTTACTCCTCCAACTATAGGAGATAAAGAGAAAAAACACGTAGAAAAACATACAAAAGTAGTTTTAAAGAAAGCTTATTCTGAAACTGTAAAGCAAAAACGTCAAAGCATGCTTAATGATATAAGAAATAAAGTTATGGAAGAAGCTAAAGATACCGATTTAGATATATCTCATGTTAACGCCCAACTTAAAAAAGAAGAAAAAGATTTAGTTAGAGGGCAAGTATTAAAAACGAGTAAAAGAATAGATGGAAGAGGTCTTAGTAAAATAAGACCTATAGTTTCTGAAGTAGATATTTTAGAAAGAACTCATGGCTCGGCTTTATTTACTAGAGGAGAAACTCAAGCGTTAGTTTCTACAACATTAGGAAGTAGTAGAGATGAACAAATATTAGATTCCTTAGAAGGGGACTCGAAAAGAAGTTTTATGCTACACTATAATTTTCCACCATATTCTGTAGGTGAAGCAGGCAGATTATTTACGGGAAGAAGAGAAACGGGCCATGGGATGCTTGCATGGAGAGCTATTCATCCAATGTTACCTGAACATGATGATTTCCCTTATACGATTAGAGTTTTATCTGAAATAACAGAATCTAACGGATCTTCTTCTATGGCTACTGTTTGCGGAACTTCTTTAGCTTTAATGGATGCAGGAGTTCCTTTAAAAAAACCAGTAGCAGGTATTGCTATGGGATTAATTAAAGAAGGAAAAGATTTTGCCGTACTTTCAGATATTTTAGGTGATGAAGATCATCTAGGAGATATGGATTTTAAAGTAGCAGGTACTGACAATGGTATAACTTCATTACAAATGGATATTAAGATTACTTCAATAACAAAAGAAATTATGACTCTAGCATTAGAACAAGCACGTGAAGGAAGACTGCACATATTATCCGAAATGGCTAAAGAATTAGATACTCCAAGAGAAGAAGTTAATGAATTTGCCCCAAGAGTAGAAAAAATTCAAATTGCAGTCGATAAAATTCGTGAAGTTATAGGGGCCGGAGGAAAAGTAATAAAAGAAATATCTGCAAACTCAGAGACAAAAATTGATATAGATGATACGGGATTAATTTCAATATTTGGTACAGGAAAAGAATCTATAGAAAAAGCTCGACAAGAAATAGATAGTATTGTGGCTGAACCTGAGGTTGGTGTAATATACGAAGGAACAGTAGTTAAAGTAATGGATTTTGGTGCATTTGTTAATTTCATAGGAAAAAGAGATGGCTTAGTTCATATTAGTGCTATGGCTCCAGAAAGAGTAGAAAAAGTTACTGATATTTGCAATGAAGGAGACATTGTGAAAGTTAAAGTCATGGGGTTAGATGATAGAGGAAAAGTAAGACTATCAATGAAGGTCGTTAATCAAGAAACAGGAGAGGATATATCTGACCAGTTTCCTGAGAAAGAAAACGATCGTCCCAAAGGACCCTCTAGAGGCGGAAAAAGAAGGCCTCCAAGAAGGTAGCTTGATTAGAAAGGAATACTAATTATGTTTCCTAGTTTAGATTCATTAAAAATATCAGGTGCAGATGTTCTTCCTCTAATCGAAGGAGGAAAAGGCTGCTGTGTAACTAATGGTAATACTTCCGGTGCTTGGGCGGAAGCCGGAGGTATAGGAACAATATCTGGAGTTAATCCTGACTCATATGATTCCAATGGTATTATAATACCACAAACATATTCTGGTAAGACTAGAATAGAACGTCACCAAGAGTTAATAAATTATGCAATTGAGGGAGGAGTTCAGCAAGCAAAGATAGCTCATGATATGAGAAAAGATAATGGAAGAATACATGTTAATATCTTATGGGAAATGGGCGGAGCTGAAACTGTTTTAAAAGGAATATTAGAAAAATCAAAAGGCTTAGTGCATGGAATTACTTGTGGGGCAGGTATGCCTTATAAATTAGGTGATATATGTGCC
>JAYGEJ010000175.1:0-8641 GCA_046582425.1 Alphaproteobacteria bacterium | reverse complement strand
ACTATTACATATATATAGTATATATCATTATATAAATATTTTTATAACCAATTCTATAAAATATAAATTTTATATTAAACTTATATCAAATTTATTTAAGTAAATATTTAGCTCTTTTTGCATATTTTCTAGTGATTTTTGGCTATTTGCCTCTATTCTTGCAACAAGTACTGCCTGAGTATTTGAAGCTCTTAGTAACCACCAACCATCATCTTTTTGAATTCTTAAACCATCAATTCTATTAATTTTAAGGTTTTCTTTTTCTAAAATTAAAGAAAGCTCTTCAATAACCTTAAATTTTTTATCATCCGAGCAATCTATTTTGATCTCTTGAGTAGAAAATGTCCTTGGCAAATTATTTAAAAAATTATCTAAAGTAGCACTATCATCTATTAATTCTAAAACTCTTAAACCCGCATATATTCCATCATCATAACCTAAATATCTATCTGCAAAAAAGATATGACCTGACATTTCACCAGCCAAAGGTGAAGAAATTTCTTTCATTTTAGATTTGATAAATGAGTGTCCGGTTTTCCACATTACAGGAACACCTCCTAATCTTTGTATTTCATTAAATAAGTTTTGAGAAGCTTTTACATCTGCGATAATTGGGGCATTTGGAATATCTTTTAAGACTTCTTTAGATAGTAAAGCAAGAATTTGATCTCCCCATATAATTTTTCCAGCGCTAGATATAACTCCCAACCTGTCTCCATCTCCGTCAAATGCCAAGCCTAAATCAAACTTTTTATCTTTTACTAAAGAAATAATCTCTTCTAAATTTATAGGATTAGTTGGATCAGGATGATGAGATGGAAACGTTCCATCAATATTTGAATTAATTAAAGTATGCTCACCAGGTAAAAGCTTTACTAATTTTTCAATTATGTTTCCTGCAGCTCCATTACCTGGATCCCATATAACTTTTAAATTCTTATTGAGCTTATCTATTTTTAAAGACTTTAATAAAATATCTATATATTTATCATCAATTGAATAATCTGATTTACTACCTTTAGAAAATTTCCAATTTCCATTTCTAGCTCTAGCACCTATATCTAAAATATCCTCACCGAAAAAAGGTACTTTACCCTTCATAATTTTAAAACCATTGTGATTTGGAGGATTATGAGAACCAGTAACCATTATAGCACCGTCTGATTCTAAATAATTAGCTGCATAATATAGCATTGGAGATGGTCCTAAACCAATATCGATAACATCTGCTCCCGATTCAAACAAACCTTTTTTTAAGTTTTCTAATAGTTCTGGAGAGGACAACCTCCCATCCCTACAAACTATAATTTTTTTCTTTTCTTTATTGAAAGAAGAAGCAAAAATATTTCCTAAACGCTCAGCATCAATATTATAAAGAGTTCTACCTACCTCACCCCTGATATCATATGCACGTAATATATTATCATTAAAAACATGTGATTTTGACATTTCTTACTAGCTGCCTCTTCCTAAACTAATATATTGAAAGCCTAATTCAGCCATAGAGGCCGGTTTATAAATATTACGTAAATCAATTATAACTGGTTTATTTAGTAATATTTTTACTTTTTCTAAATCTAAGGCTCTAAATTCATTCCACTCAGTTATAATAACTATACAATCCGTATTTTTAATACATTCATAAGTGTTATCTTTCCAATTTACTCCAGTAAATTCTTTCATATTTTTGGCAATAGGCATTCCTGCTGGATCGTATACATTAATATTTTTTACAACTTTAACTAATTCAGGAACTATAACTAAAGATGGGGACTCTCTCATATCATCTGTATTTGGTTTAAATGTTAGACCTAGAATTGAAAGAGATTTATTTTCTAACGGTTTAAGTACATCCTTAATTTTTCCAACCATATTAATTTTTCTAGATTCATTCACTTGAATAACACTATCTATAATTCTACTACTAGATCCTGCTTCTCTCGCTATTTCTGAGAGAGCTCTAGTATCTTTTGGAAAGCATGACCCTCCAAAGCCGGGTCCTGGATGGAGAAATTTTGACCCAATTCTTCCATCTAATCCAATACCTTTAGCTACTTCTTGTATATCTGCCCCTACTTTTTCACAAATATCAGACATTTCATTTATAAAAGTTATTTTAGTAGCTAAAAAACCATTTGCTGCATATTTAATTAGTTCAGCAGTTTCTCTTTTTGAAAAAAGTATTGGAGTTTCTCTTAAATTTAATGGTCTGTATAATTTTTCTAAAATAGATTTTGCAAAGTTACTTTCTACACCACATATAACTCTATCTGGACGCATAAAATCTTCTATCGCAGACCCTTCTCTTAAAAATTCTGGATTAGAGGCAACTTCAAAATTTTTACTTACTTGAAGTTCCTTTCTATAGTTCAATATATAAGATTCTATTTTTTTACCTGTACCTACTGGAACAGTAGACTTAGTAACAATTAATTTGGGCTTGTCTGCTAAGTCAATTAAATCAGCAACTTCCTTAGCAACATCGAAAACATATTTTAAATCTGCCTTATTGTTATTTGGATTTGTAGGAGTCCCTACAGCTATAAATATTGCATCACTATTCTTATAATTTTCTGATAAGTTAGTAGAAAAGAATAACCTTTTTGCTTTAACATTTTTTTTTACTAAATCTTCTAAACTTGGCTCATAAATAGGTATTAAGCCATCATTTAAATTATCAATTTTATTTTTATCTTTATCAATACAAGTTACATTAAAACCAAATTCAGAAAAACAGGCGCCAGATACCAAACCTACATATCCAGTTCCTATAATTGAAATATTCATATATTTAATCCTTAATTAAGTTTTTATTTATTATTTCAATAACTTGATCTTTGTATTTATCATTATTGATAGCAATTGATAATTGCGCCTCTAAAGCACCCATTACATTTCCACAATCAAATCTATTTCCTTCAAATTTATAACCAATAACATTTTCAGAATTTATTGAATTTTTTATGGCATCAGTTAATTGAATCTCTCCACCAAAACCGGTTTTAAGCATTGATAGTTCTTTTATTATGTTAGGTGATAAAATATATCTACCTATCACAGCTAAATTTGAAGGGGCCTTTTCTTGATCAGGTTTCTCAATCATATCTCTCACATGGTATATATTTTGATTTTTTTGGGAAAAATCAATTACTCCATATTTTGATATATTAATTTTATCTACTTCTTGAATAGCTACTATATTAGATTTATATTTTTTATACACCTCTATCATTTGCTTTATACACGGTACTTCTGATACCACTAAATCATCTGGTAAAATAACTGCAAAAGGACCTGATATATAATCTTTAGCGCACCAAATAGCATGTCCCAAACCCATAGGTTTATCTTGTATTACTTCAATTATATTCTCTTCAGGAATTAAATTATTTGATATAATTTCTAAATATTTAGAATTTTTATCTCTTAATTCATTTTCTAATTTTTTATTTTTTCGGAAATAATTTGTTATGGGTTGTTTATCGGGAGAAGTAACAAATATAAATTTTTCAATTCCCGATTTTAGTGCTTCACTTACCGCATATTCTATTAATGGCTTATTTAAAATAGGTAATAGCTCTTTAGCCACTAATTTAGTAATTGGTAAAAACCTTGATCCCAGTCCAGCTATTGGAAATACTACCGTTTTAATTTCATTTGAAGAATTCAAATACTTATCCATTTTTATTATTAAACTAAAACAAAAATATTACAATTCTATTACATCTTCAATATGCATTTGTAAACTTTCTCTTCCATTCCACTCTGATATTTTTAGTCTTCCAATAACATGAGCATGATAATTATTCAAAAGACTTTTTCCTAGCTCTGTTCCAACACTTCTAAATGCAATAGCATCTAATCTAGAATTGGTTGAATCAGATATACTACATTTTATATGATTTTCTCCTACAATTTTAGCATTAAATAAATTTACATCTTTTATAATAAATTTTGGTTCAGGATTACCAGCGCCAAAAGGTTCTATTAATCTTAATTGTTTTATTAACTCAGGAATAGCGCCACTTACAGATATAGCCATGTCTACTAAATAAGTTTTTTTTATTTTATTATTTTGATCCGCATTTTTCTGATTTATAAATAATCTTAAATCATTAATTTTATCTTCATTTATTGTTAATCCACATGCCATAGGATGGCCTCCTCCATTTTCTAAAATACCTGATTGTTTTGCTGTAGTTATAATAGATCCTATATCTATTCCAGATATAGACCTTCCAGAACCCTTAGAATTATCACCATTTTTAGCTATTATAATAGTAGGTTTATTATATTGCTCAACTATTCTGCTAGCTACGATACCTATTACACCTGGATGCCAATTCTTGCCACTTAGCACCAAGATAGAATTATCGTCATAATTTTCTGCCATTTTTTTTGATTCTTCTAAAACATCAGATTCTAGTTTTTTTCTCTCCTCATTAAGGATATTTAAATGAATTGATATCTTTTTTGCGTAGTTTATATCATCTGTTGTAAGTAACTTTGCTCCAAGATCAGACTCGCCAACTCTTCCGCCCGCATTAATTCTAGGTCCTAATACAAAACCAGCATGAAAAACGTTTGGGAAGTCTTCTACATTAGATATTTCAAATAAAGCATTAATTCCAGTGTTTTGTCTCTTTGACATAACTTTAAGTCCATGTTTCACAAATGCTCTATTAGGTCCAACTAATGGGACTACATCACAAACTGTTCCGAGTGCAACTAAATCTAAAATTGAAGATAAATTAATAGAATTTTCCTTTTTTATGAAGCCTATATTTATTAATTTATTTTTTAGTGCTCCTACTAACATAAAAGATACGCCTACTGCTGCCAACATACCTAAATTAGTAGCGTCATCTATTCTATTTGGATTTACGAGAGCTAATGCATAAGGTAATTTAGCTTCTGGGACATGATGATCCACAACTATAATATCTAAATTAATTTTTTTAGCATAATCTAACTCATTAAATGCGGTAATTCCACAATCTACTGTAATAACTAAACTTATACCTTTATCTTTTAAAGATTTTAAGGCCTTTTCGTTTGGGCCATAACCTTCTTTTTGTCTATCTGGTATATATATAGTTGGTTCAATTCCAAATTTTTTAAATGATTTATATAATACTGCTGATGAAGTTGCTCCATCAACATCATAATCTCCAAAAATAGCAATTTTCTCTTTATTAATAAATGCTTTAGAAATTCTTTCTACAGCTATTGCCATATCTTTAATTAATAATGGTGATGGCAAATTTTTTTTAAGGCTAGGTTCTATAAAATCTTCTACTTCATCTATTGCTATATCGCGAGTACAAATAATTCGAGCAAGAAAATCACTAATTTGTAAATCTTGAACTATTTTATTTACTTTTCTCTCTTCTATATGTTTTAAAGACCATGTTTTTTGTTTTACAGAATTATAATAATTATTGAGCAATATTAATCTTCAATAATACTTTTTTTAATAAAATTATGTTCTGCTGAAATAGTTCTTACTGTTCCAGTTTTTGATCTCATTATTATAGATTGCGTACTGGCTCCAGAATTCCATCGCCTAACTCCTCTTAACATAGAACCATCAGTAACTCCAGTAGCAGCAAACATTACCTCTCCATGTGCCAATTCATTTAGACTATATATTTTATTATAATCAGATATTCCTAATCTATCAGCTCTACTTTTTTCATCATTATTCCTAAATGTAAGCCTTCCCCACATTTGACCACCAATACATCTTAATGCAGAAGCTGCTAATACACCTTCTGGGGCACCTCCACTTCCAACATACATATCTACGCCTGTGTCTTTGCTAGCTGTTGCTATTACTCCAGCTACATCACCGTCTGAAATGAGCATTATTCTTGCTCCTGCTTCTCTAGTCTTAGCAATTAATTCTTCATGACGTGGACGGTCTAATATACATACCACTAAATCTGAAATATCGAGTCTTTTAGCTTTAGCTAAATTTTTAAGGTTATTATGGGGAGTATCATCAATACTTACTATATCTTTTTCAAGACCTGGGCCAACAGCTATTTTATCCATATACACATCAGGAGCATTTAAAAAGCCTCCATCAACTGCCATTGCTATAACTGCAAGAGCATTTGGCCCTCCAGTTGCACATATGGTAGTGCCTTCAAGTGGATCTAAAGCTATATCTATTTTTGGACCTTTACCATTCCCAACTTTTTCTCCTATGTATAACATTGGAGCTTCATCTCTTTCTCCTTCACCTATAACAACGGTACCCTCTATATCCATTCCGTTCAGAGCTATACGCATAGAGTCTACAGCAGCTTGATCCGCTGCCTTCTCGTCTCCTCTACCCATCCATTTAGATGCAGACAAAGCTGCAGCTTCGGTAACCCTAACAACTTCTAGGGCAAGATTTCTATCTAAAATACCTGTCTCATTTCTTTCACTCATTTTAAACTCCTATTTATATATTTTCTACTCTAATTAAATATGACTTATCCATAATAGTATCTAAATTATCTATCTTATTTAAAGCATTAATTATATCTAATTCATTACTAACATGAGTTAATATTATTATGAACTGAGATTCTTCTCCTTTATTTCCATCCTGAATAACAGAATCTAAAGAAATATTATTTTCATTTAAAACTGAAGTAATACTGGCTAAAACACCTGCTACATCTTTTACTATAAATCTTAAATAATATTTTCCTTTTCTAGACATCATATTAATGTATTCATATTTGCGATTTAATAAATTTAAATTATTTATATACTTATGATTTCTAGCAGCATTTATAATATCAGATACAACAGATGATGCAGTAGGTTCAGCCCCTGCTCCTTCTCCTATAAAAGTTATCTTTTTACTATAATCCCCTTCTATAAAAATAGCATTTAATGCTCCTCCTATACCTGCTGTAATGGAATCTGATAAACACAAAGCAGGATGCACCCTAAAATCTATTTTATTTTCAACTAATTTTGCAATACATAAAAGTTTAATTTTGTAACCAAGTCTATTTGTATATTTAATATCTTCAGCTGATATTGAAGTAATACCCTCTGTAAAAACTTTATTTAAATCTGGTTCAATTCCAAAAGCTAATAATCCTAAAATTACTAACTTTTGTGCAGAATCAATTCCTTCTATATCAAAAGTAGGATCTGCTTCAGCAAAACCTAACTCTTGTGCTTTAGTTAACGATTCTTCAAAAGTCTTACCATTATTAGTCATATCAGACAAAATATAGTTACATGTCCCATTTAAAATGCCATGTATCTCTAGTATATTATTTGCTACCAAACCATCTTTAATAGCATTTATCACTGGGATTGCTCCTGCTACAGCAGCTTCATAATAAATCTGAATACTTTTATTGGAAATTCTAGAATTCAAATCATATCCATGCTTTGCAATTAATGCTTTATTTGCTGTAATAAAATATTTATTATTTTCTATTGTTGAATATGCTAATTCTTTAGCGAGACCATCACTCCCCCCAATTAATTCTACTATAGCATCAATATCTTCTCTTTCCGCTAATTTAATTGGAGATTCTTCCCAATCATATTTACTAATATTTATTCCTCTTGGTTTAGAGACATCTCTTGCAGAAATAGCCTTAATAATAATATTTTTTCCAGATTTTTTATTGATATTGACTAACTGCTCTTCTAACAACTTAATAGTAGCTGTTCCTACAGTTCCTAATCCTATTATTCCTAATGAAAAATCTTTTATACTATCCATTTTTACTTTTCTTTATAATTATCAAAAAATAATTTAACATTTTTAATAGCTTGCCTAATTCTATATTCATTTTCTACTAAACCAATTCTAACAAAACCTTCACCATTTTCTCCGAAGCCAATTCCAGGAGCTACTGCAACTTTTCCATACTTTAATAAAAGTTTAGAAAATTCTAAGGATCCAATATTCAGGAATCTGTCAGGTAATTTTGCCCATACAAACATTGTTGCTTTAGGTGATTCCATTTTCCATCCTATTCTGCTAAATCCTTCTACCAAAATATCCCTTCTTTTCATATATATAGACCTAATTTCATTTACACAATCCTGAGGACCATTAAGCGCCGCAATTGATGCTACTTGAACATGAGTAAACGCACCATAATCTAAATAGGACTTTATTTTAGTTAGAGCTTGAATTAAGTTTTTATTTCCAACTGCAAATCCAACTCTCCATCCAGGCATAGAGTAAGTCTTACTTAATGAAGAAAATTCTACCGCTATATTTTTAGCCTTTGGAACTTCTAATATTGATGGAGGTATATCTCCATCGAAATATATTTCTGCATATGCTATATCTGATAAAATATAAACTTCGTACTTAATACATATATCAACTACTTCTTTAAAAAATTCTAATGAAGCCACTCTAGTAGTAGGATTATTTGGATAATTTAATACTAGCGCTTTAGCCTTTTTATTAGAAGTGGATAATAATTTATGTAAGTTTTTTATAAAATCTTCATTTGGAGTACTATCTATTGATAAAACAGATGCACCTGCAATTATAAAACCATATGGGTGTATTGGATAACTTGGATTAGGAACAATAACTTTATCTCCATTCGCAGTTATTGCTGAAGCTAAATTTGCTAGACCCTCTTTAGACCCTAAT